>VBKJ01000201.1 GCA_005879795.1 Deltaproteobacteria bacterium | reverse complement strand
AAGTCACACGGCCACAATGCGTACCAAGCCGCACAGAGGTTGGAAGGGCTCGGTGGCTCGCGAAGCTAGGGAAGACGGAGCCAGTGCGCAGCATTTGCCCGAACGGTCTCCTACTCGCCTGCCGCCCCTTCCGTAAAGGGCGCTGAGCCGCGGCTTCAGGGCAAGGGCGCTCCGCAGGTCGAGGCGCACGCCTTGCTCGGCTTGCATATCCCCGCACACATCCCGCTCCTGCACCTATCGCGGCGCGTGCAGCTGTTGCCGTCGTCGCACCGCGTCCCGTCGGGGCGAGTGATGTCGGTCGGGCAGTCGGGGCTCACCCCGTCACAGCTCTCCGCGACGTCGCACGCGCCCGCGGCCGGTCGGCACACGGCCCCCGCGTTCCCCGGTGCATGGCTGCACTGGCCCGCGGCGTCGCAGCGGTCGATCGTGCAGGGGTTGCCATCCTCGCAGTCGGCGTCCGCCTCGCAGCAGCCGGGGAGCGTGTGGTAAGTGCACGAGACAGTAGTGCCGCAGATCGAGAGTGGGATCTCACTGCAGGAGTCGGCCGTGCACCGTCTTCCGTCGTCGCATGCCTCGGGCGCAGCGATGTCACAGGCGCGCAGACCGGAGAAGCTCCCGTCCTCCAGGAACTGGAACCTTCCGCTCAGGGAGCCGGGAGTCGCGACGCCCATGACAGAGAGGTCGCCCTCCACCAACGACGCATCAAAGACTCCGGTGCTCGGATCTATCACGCCCGTGAGCGTGGCGAGTCCGCCAGCCACAACGAGGGTCAGGGTCGTGTCGGCCTGCGTGACGGTCCAGGTGTCGAGCCCGTCCTGGCAGAGGAGGTGCGTGTCGCACACGATGCAGACGTTCCAGGTCCCGGAGATGTCCAGGTCGGCACGCACCGGCGCCGGCCCGCCGGCCCAGACCGCCAGCGCCAGCAGCCCCCAGCCGAGTCGCCCGCGTGAGGACATCATGGGCTCACCGGTATGCCCCGATGGGCCGCTTACAGGCCGCATTGTCCGCCCCCTCCGGCTCGGGGAAGTAGAAGCCGAGCCGGTCGATCACCCTTCCGTACCCTTCGAGGAGCGGATGTAGGTGCGGGTCCAGACATAGGGCGTGCTTAAGGCAAAAGCACACGACGCAGCGACGAAAGTCGACTCTCAATAGGCTGCGAACGACCTCGCCGTCAAGAGGGTCGCGCCTAACACCTCGCGTGGCGTGGTCCTGGGATCGCCTGCGCGCGGGAGCAGATAGGCACCTCCTAGGATCGGGATGTGAGGCCCGCTGGTTGGTGTCAATGTCCGCGATGGCTCAGTACCAGATCGGCCGAGGCAACGGACGGAACCGGCCCTGGGCGCACAACCCCACCGTGGGCCGCGGAACGGCGCGCCGCGAGAGGCGGCGAGGTGCCTCAGTACAACGAGCTTCGCATCGAGCACGACCAGGGCGACGTGGAGATCGTTGTTTACAACCGCGCCATCCTGCTGTTGATGGCCGACAGCGAGGCGGTGGGGCGGATTCATCAGGTGTGCTGCCGGCTCGAAGACGTAGGCCATCGCCGGCCTGATCGCGTGCGTCCACGAGTCCGGGCCCGTCGAGTACGGGTGATTCGCTCATCCAATCCTGGCCACCTCACGCTGGCGGAAACAACCCACGACGTGGTCATTGACCATGCCGACGGCCTGCATGTGCGCGTAGATGATGGTGGAACCGACGAATCCGAAGCCACGGCGTATCAAGTCCTTACTGAAGGCGTCGGACTCGTCGGTCTTCGCTGGGATGTCCTCGACCGCTCGCGGGCGATTCTGTCGCGGGCGCCCGTCGACGAAACGCCATTGATAAGCGGCGAAACTCCCGAACTCGTCCTGCACGCGCAGGAAGGCGCGGGCGTTCTTGACCGCGGATTCAACCTTGAGCCGGTTTCGAACGATGCCCGGGTTTCCGAGGAGCTGCTCCACCTTGCGGGCATTGAAGCGCGCGACGCGCTCGGCATCGAAGCCGGCAAAGGCCTGGCGGTAGGCTTCCCGCCGCCTCAGGATCGTGATCCAGCTCAGGCCGGCCTGGGCACCTTCGAGTATCAAGAACTCGAACAGTTTCTGGTCGTCATGAACCGGGACACCCCACTCATCGTCGTGGTAGCTGACGTAGAGAGGGTCCGTTCCGCACCACCCACAGCGGGTCACCGTCCGCGCCATCGGCGGTAGCTTAGAGCCCCCCGCAGGAACTCGAGGACGCGCGCGGCGGTGAGCGCCGCGGTGGCACCACAACCACAGGCGCGCCCGCGGCCTGATCAGGTCTGCCCAGAGCGGTTGCGACGCAGCCGCTCCCTGCTCTCGGCTGACCAGACTTCCTCGATCTTATAGAACGACTTGAACGCTGGCACCTCCTCTGGAAGATCCAGCCACGGCAGTTTGCTCCTCGTGAAGATGTGAACATCGGGCCTGACCGTGTCGGGCTTGTCGAGCGTCCCGGCACGAACGAACAAGTAGTCGCCGGGCGCACCGTGATAGCGGCTCCATACGTAGGTACCGCACTTGTCGCAGAAGAACACCTCGTGATCCTTCCCGCTGCCTCCTTTGAGTGTGAATGACTTCGGACTTGCCGCATTCGTCTTCACGAATTGTTTCTCAATCCAAATGTTGATCACGAATGCGCTGCCGGTAATACGCTGGCAGTCCCGGCAGTGACAGGCATGAACAATGAGGGGATTGGCCGTCAACTTGTACCGCACAGCTGCGCACGAACAACCACCTTCCAGATTCATGAAAAACCTCCGGGTCTCACCTTGCCTATCCGTCGCCAGGTCCTCCACCTTCACTTCGAGATGATCCAGCATGGCTCCTCCCACTCCCGAATTTCGGCCGTTAGAGAGGTCCCGCCGACCGCGCCGCGCTCCACGGCGCGCCTGGCCCTGCCTCCCGGATCACGCTACGTCTCAGTGTCGGCCCCGCCACGCAGGCATGTCCGCCAGCAGGGCTTGCGCCAGGCGCGTCGCCGCGTCGGGCGTGATGCCCTGCGACTGCACGTAGTAACGAGTGTTGGTCTCGAGCACCTGCTCGTAGGGCAGCAGCTCGCCGCGGGCATCCGTGCAGTAGCGGCAGTAGGCTCGGGTGACGTCCCCCAACGCAAAGTCCTCGGGCTTCTCGAGGGGCATTCCACAGGAACCGCAGGACGGGCATTTGTCGGCCATGGTCTCTCCTTTCAGGCTTTCACCAGCGTCATGAGGTGCTGCACCAGGGCATCTCCGTGTTCCGACATCACCGAATCCCCGGTGGCGAACAGGTCTCGATTGACCAGGTAGTGGTGCACGAGGCCGATCCACGTGTTGAAGAGCAGCGGCCGCTCGAACCTGCGGGCGCGGCCCGCCTTGCGCTCCCGCTCCAGCGCCAGGAAGAGCCGCTGGGACACGGCCGCGTGCAGCATCAACAGCGTGCTGCGCACCTTCGGCGGCAGCAGCGGCGCCTCGGTCACCAGCCGCGCGTAGAAGGGCTCGAACTCGGCCAGCACGCGCAGGTGCGCCCGCAGCACGGCCCGGAGCCCCAGGTCCTGCTCCAGGGCCTGGCGGAACTCCACCCCCAACCGGCGCCCGAACTCGTCGATCACCGCGATCACCAGGTCGTCCCGCTTGGGAAAGTGCAGGAACACGACCCCGTGGGACATGCGGATCGACTTGGCGATGTCGGCGGTCGTCGTCTGCACGATCCCCTTCCGCGCGAACAGGGCCATCGCCGCATTGACCAACCGGTCCCGCGTCGCCGCCTTCTGCTCCTGCCGGGTCGCTGCCTGCATCGATCCCTCGCGGGTACTGAGTTATAACTCAGTGAGTCTAGACTCATCATACGGAGCGGAGAGATGCTGTGTCAAGGGGGCAAAGGGCCTCCGTCGCGTCGCCTGCGTCGATGCCCCTTCGGAGCTTGCGGCTGGCCGAGCCGGCCCGACAGGTCCTAGAGAGCGACCTGGTCCAGCCCGGTATCCCGTTTCCGCGGAGCGGGGCAGCGGGCGGCGACCTCGCACGGTCGAGGAGATCGTCTGATGCGAAGAGCCCTCCTCTCTGTCCTCCTCGTGCTGGTCGCGGTCACGGCGCTTGCCATCTTCCCGAGCACGCCGCCGAACGACCCCCTGTTCGCGCCGGCCACCTGCCCGCCGTCGTCCTCGTGCAACGGGCCGACGGGGCAGTGGAACCTCCTCAGCTACAACGACAACGTGCCCACGACGACGGGCGCGAGCGGCATCTCGACCGACCTTGCCTGGCAGGCCTCGACGGGCCGCCCGGACGTCGTCATCGCGGTGCTGGACTCGGGCGTGGACTACGACCACGAGGATCTGCGCCACAAGATCTGGCTCAACCGCGGCGAGCTGCCCGTGCCCAGCGGTCCCTGCTGCCACGCGCCGGCCGCCGACCCCTGGGACTGCAACAACGACGGCGTCTTCAACGTCGTCGACTACTCGTGCGACGCGCGCGTCACCGATTTCAACGGCGACGGCGCGGTCGACCGCGGCGACTTGCGCGTCTTCGCCGACGGCGTCGACAACGACGGCGACGGCTACGTCGACGACCTTTCGGGCTGGGACGCCAACGACAACGACGGCGACGAGTTCGACCACCGCTACTTCGGGCACGGTACGGGGCGGGCGGGCATTGTCGCCCCCGAGACCGACAACACGCTCGGGGTGGCCGGCGTCTGCCCGCGCTGCCCGCTCATGAACGTGCGCATCGACAACACCTTCGTGTGCTCGAGCGAGGGCGTCACCAGGGGAGCGATCTTCGCCGTCGACCACGGCGCGCGGGTGATCAACATGTCGCTTGGCTGCACCACGGCCTCGCGCATGCTGCGCGGCGCCTTCGATTACGCGACGCGGAAGAACGTGCTCGCGGTCAACGCGATGGCGAACGAGTTCTCCTTCCACCACAACTTCATGGCGGTGTTCGACGACGTGATGGGGATCGGCGCCGTCACGCCGAACAGCCGCAACGGCACCACCACGTGGCTCCAGAAGGCGAACTTCTCGAACTACGGTGCGCACATGGATGTGCTGGGTCCGACCGACGTGCCGGGGGCGTCGATGGGCCTCCTCTCCAGCGGCCTCCCCGACCACGCCCACTACGACAATACCGCCAGCGGCACGTCGTCGTCGACGCCGCACGCGGCGGGCGTGGCGGCGCTCATCTTCTCGCGCGCACACGACCTGATCGCCTCGGGCGAGCTGCCCGTCGACCGACTGGCGCTCAAGGACATCTCCGCGCAGGAGGTCCGCCAGATCATCGACCGGACCGCCGACGACATCACGGTGACCGACGGCACCGCCTATCCGGTCTCGAGCGGCTGGGACCGGTGGACGGGCTACGGCCGCATCAATGCCCAGAGGGCGGTCGACCAGGTGTGGGTGACCACTATCCCGCCGGAGGCCGACATCAACACCCCGGACTGGTACACGCTGGTGGACGGGCAGGTCAACGTCCAATTCTATGCCAACGCGCGCTGGGCCCCGAGGTTCGGCTACTCGCTCGAGGTCGCCCAGGGCGTCGAGCCGACGAGTTTCACGACGCTCGCCACGGCAAGCGGCATCGCCTCGGACCCCGGCCTCTCCTCGGCCGATCTCGTGAGCAACTTCACAGCGTCGTGGAACACGACGGCGCTCTCGAACGGGCTCTACACGCTGCGGCTCCGGGTCACTGACAACCGCGGGAACCAGGGCGAGGACCGCATGGCGGTCTGGGTCCGCCATCACGACCAGGACGACCAGCCGGGCTTCCCGCGGCATTTCGACGGGTCGCTCGAGACGCTGTCGGTGGCGACGGTCGACCTCGACGGCGACAACAAGCTCGAAATCATCTTCGGGGACGGCAACGGCGAGGTGCACGCCGTGCGCTCCGACGGGACCGATCTCCCCGGCTTCCCGGTCCACACCGACCTGCCGGCCGGCCTCCCGCTCACCAAGTCCGATGCCTTCGTGCAGAATCTCGTGCCGCTCTCCTACGCGGCGATCATCGGGGGCGTAGCGGTCGCGGACCTCGACCGCGACGGCCAGCAGGAGATCGTGACCGCGGCCGACGACGGAAAGGTGTATTGCTGGCATGCCGACGCGACGCCCTGCGCGGGCTTCCCGGTAGCGACCGACCCCGGGACGAGCCGCGACCCCTACGGGACGCACGCCCAGATCCCGAAGAATCACCCCGAGGGCATAGGCGCCGTGCCCGCCCTCGGGGACCTCGACGGCGACGGCAAGCTCGAGATCGTGGTCGGGGCCATCGACCAGAAGCTCTACGTCTGGCACGCCAACGGAACCCGAATGGCGCCCTTCCCGATCCAGGTCTTCGATTCCTCGTCCGCGTCCGGCGTGGACGCGTTCGCACCGCGCGCGATCATCTCGAGCGCGGCGATCGCCGACGTGGACAACGACGGCACGAACGAGATCGTCATCGGCACCGATGAGACGTACTCCTCGCCGCAACCGCCGCCCGGCGGTGTCGGCGGCTCGGGGCGCGCCTACGTCATCAAGCCGAACGGCACGATCGCGCCGGGCTGGCCGGTGAAGCCGACGTCGATCAATCCGAACGCCGTGCCGCTGGTGGCGCAGGGCGTGGTGACCTCGCCGGTGGTGGCCGACCTCGACGGCAACGGCACGAAGGAGATCGCGCTCGGCTGCTTCCTCGGCGACGCGACGATCTACAACGCCGACGGCTCGACGTTGCGGACCCTGCAGGGCACGTTCGGCGCCACCGGAGCCGGCAGCGACGCGGAGGAGACCACGCCGGAGGGCGGCCTCGCGCGGTCGTCCGATCAGCCGGGCCACTTCTACGTCGCGCAGGGCGCCTTCGCCGACATCGATGGCGACGGGAGGCTCGACTACTTCGCCGGCGAGGTCGGCAACGGCCTGCTCGCGCTCGCCGCCGGCGACGGCCCCCGCATCATCTTCGACCACCTGCTGTCGGGGTGGGACGCGACCACGGGAACGCCGAAGCCGGGCTTCCCGCGCGTGATCGAGGATTGGCAGTTCTTCAACGGGCCGGCGGTGGCGGAGATCAGCGGGGACGCGCTGCCGGAGGTCATCGAGTCGAGCGGCGGGTTCTTCGTGCACGCCTTCGACGCGGCGGGGTTCGAGCCCGCGGGGTGGCCGAAGCTCACGGGCCACTGGCAGACGTCGACCCCCTCGATTGGCGACCTCGACGACGACGGCAGGGTGGAGGTGGTGCAGACCACTCGGCTGGGCGAGCTCTTCGTGTGGCGGACCGCCGGCGCGACCTGCCAGGCAGACCAGTGGCGGAAGTTCCGCCACGACGAGTGGAACACGGGGAGCTTCGGCGCCGACACGCGTCGCCCGGCGCGCATCACCAATCTCCGTGCCTGTGGCAACGTCACGCTTCGCTGGACGGCGGTCGGGGACGACGGCCGTTGCGGTACCGCGACCGCCTACGAGCTGCGTGCCTCCGCTACGCCCATCACGCCCGCCAACTTCGCGAGCGCCACGCCGGTCGCGATCGCACCACCAGCGCCGGCAGGAACGGCGGAGTCACGGACGTTCCAACCGCCCTCCGGCGCCGTCTACTTCGCGCTCCGCGCCGTGGACGAGGCAGGCAACGCGGGACCTCTGGCGACCGTCGCGGCGACGGGTAGCCCGTGCGGCTGCGCGTGAGCGCCGGGAAGCCGTAGCCGCTAGCGCCCCGTCCCGAACCCGGGGCGCCGCCGCCCTCACCCGCCGCCGCCGTCACCTGCAGAAACGCCTCGCCACGGTCGCCTCTTGCGCCACCGTCGGGGTCTTCAGTGAAGGGGAAACGCCGGGATGTCAGTGCTCATCAGCGAGCTGCGCGCGCCGAAGCTGAACCTCAACGAAATCCCTGCGAACAACTCGTTGAACTGCGGACTCCGTTCGACATGTGCAAGTCCACCCAATGACCAATGATCGGTCAAGCGGTAAACGGCGTCGACCTCGCTGTCGAAATCGGGGCTATCCTTCCTGGCCGTGGCGGTGCGTCCGCTGCCCTCGCTCGAGGGGAAGACGGGAACCCCCCCTTCCCGGCTATGCTGCCAGCCGGGGGACACGCTGCCGCGGACCACGAGGTCCCGTGCTTCGAGACTGAGGAAGTTCACCCCGATGCCGATCCTGTGGAGGCTCTGTGGGCTGTAGTAGCCGCCGTTCCCCAATGTGAATCCGCTCTGGTTGTGGTCGAACCGCTCGAAGCTGTATTCGGGGCCGACCGTGAAAGAATCAAACTTGGGGAGTTTCAGATCGTAAGAGAGGCTCAGCTCGGCGGCGGTATGCACGTTGTCGGCGACATCCTTTCCCGTCCTGACGCCCAACGAAGCCATGGCAGCGGCATCCCAGCGTTCGGTAATCGAATATGACGCGCTCCCTTTGCCGTCAGTCTCGACGACCCGGCCGAAACCCCTCCCGGTCGTCGGGTCGATGATGCCGGTATAGGACAGGATCGATTCCATGACGGACTCTCGGGATGCGTCAGCAGATAGCTCTATGCGGTCACCGAGCCGTCCGGTAGCCCCTGCATGGCCTCGTACCGTGGGGGAGAGGATGCCATTGAGCGGCGTGGTGCCCAGCTCGACAAAGGGCGATACGGCACCCTCGCGATACCAACCGACGCTTGGCTCCACTCCCGCGTCGAGCCGGGTTGTTGGACGAAACAGTCGTTCCTCGGAACTTCCGATGGCCTCATCTTCCCTTGGCGTCCCGGATTCGAGAGACAGGACGTGAACTCCGAGGCGAAACACATCCTCACCCCGGCTGGCTGAGGCCGATGCGATGGCAGACCATTGTTCCAGGCGGCTGGTCCCTTTGGTGCCGCTCTTCGAGCGCCACGCCATGCCGACAGTCATGCTCGGCGTGTCGATCCCCTTCAGCGATGCATATCGATCCGGAGCAAGGTGGAACGCCGTAAGGAAGCGCTTGTTCCTGTAGGCCTCCTCGCTTCTTTGGTGCGGATCGCCCCCCTCCTCGTCATCATTGCCCGCAGCTCCCCGATTCCCTTGAAGCGGGGCGCCAGCCCCTTCCCCATCCTGCGGCTGCCGCCCGGTCATGCTCATTGTGCATCCGGAGGTGATGGCAGCAAGGAGCAACACTGCTGTGCACCTCGGAGAACGTCGGCCACTTCCCGAACCGTTCCTGTTCGCACCCCGGATTGCCGACGCCACGCTCAGTCTTGGCGTCCGGCTGAAAAGTTCTGCTCCGCCTTTCGAGAACGAAGCGGCCTCGGCTTTCTCCCGCTTACCGTCCGGATCCATTCGGCCGCCAGAGCACGGCGGGGCTGGCGGCCGCGGCGCTGCAATCCGGGGGGAGGTTGCCGGCGATGGCGGTCGACGGCGCGAGCGTTGTCACGTGGTGCTCGTCGCGATGGTCGTGCTCGTAGTTGACGTGGTGGTCGACCCCGCGCCCGTCACCGACACGCTGCACCCCGCTCCCGTCGCCGGGAGGATCGCCACGGAGTTGGTGTCAAAGAGGGTCTTCACCGTGAGGCCGATGGCCGTGGTCGCGCTCGCGGTCGCGGCGACATCGAAGGTGATCATGGCGACGCTCACGACGCCCGTCGGCGACGTGAGACTCGCGCTCTGGAAGGCCGAGAGGTTGGTCGTCCCCGGCGTCGGCGTATTCGTCCTCGGGTTGCCCGAGAAGTCGGCCGCACTTCCCCCCGCGACCGACACGAGCGTCAGGACGGCAGGATCGTACATGACGGCGATCGAATAGGCGCCGAGCGGCGTCGTCCCGACGTCGATCGCGACCTCGATCCCGAGCTGCCGGCCGGCATGCGCCGTCGCCGGACAGCCGAGAGTCGCGTGCGCCGCCCCGCTCTCCGCCGGCAGACCGCCGACCGCGATGCCGAGCGTCAGAACCACCCCCAGGGTCGTCACCAGGGCGCGCATGTCTCGGCCTCCTTCTCTGTTGGTGCAGCCGCCACCCACCCCGAGGTCGATGACGAGGTCCTCAGGGGCATCCAAACGGGTTGCAGATGAAGGCGCAACTGTGTTGCGGGCGCTGTCGCCGTTCACATCGCAGTTTGACATGTCCGGACCTGTCCACTACGAGCCACGGCTGGGCAACCCAAGGGACGAATGCAGCTCACTGTCCGCGACGTCTCGACGCTCCTGAGCGTCTCCGAGAAGACCATCTACAGGTGGGTGAAGCAGGGCGTCCTGCCTGCGTATCGCGTCAACGAGCAGTATCGCTTCAACCGCGCGGAACTTCTCGAGTGGGCGACGTCGCGGCGGATGAACGTCTCGGCGGCCCTCTTCGAGGAACCCGAGAGCAACGCGACGCCGATCCCCGGCCTGCTCGAAGCCCTGCGGGTCGGCGGCATCTTCTACCGGCTGGGCGGTACCGACAAGGAATCCGTTCTCCGCGCGGTCGTCGAGCACCTGCGTCTCCCGGAGGAGGTCGATCGGGAGTTCCTGCTGCGCGTGCTCCTGGCCCGGGAGGCCCTGCAGTCCACCGGCATAGGGGACGGCATCGCCATCCCTCACGTGCGGAACCCGATCGTCCTTCACGTGCCTCGTCCCGTGGTGACGTTGTGCTTCCTCGAGAAGCCGATCGACTTCGGCGCCCTGGACGGGAAGCCCGTGCACGTGCTGTTCACGCTGATCAGCCCGACCGTCCGCGCCCATCTGCGGTTGCTCTCACGGCTCTCCTTTGCGCTCCACGACCCCGGTTTCAAGGAGGCGGTGATCCGCCAGGCTTCGCGTGAAGAAGTGCTGCGCGAGTGCGAGCGGGTCGAGGAAGGTCTCGGACGCGCTTCGGCGATCGACGGGGCGGGATAGGTGCTCTTGTTCCTTCTTGCCCTCGGGTTGCTCGTCGGGGGCGCGCTCGGCGCGCTCGTCGCGCAGCGGTCCGCACGCTGGGCGACGGCTCTCGGGGTCGGCGGCGCGGTGACGGGATGCGTGGCAGGCCTGATTCCCGCGAGCCGCATCCTCCTGGGCGAGCCCAGCCAGTCGCTCCGGATGACGTGGCAGGTTCCCTATGGTGCGTTCTTCGTGCAGATCGACGCACTGTCCGCTTTCTTCCTGCTGCCGATGTTCGGGCTGTCGGCGCTCGCGGCCGTGTACGGCGCCGAGTACATGGTCGCGCATCGTGGCGAGAGATCGCCCGCCGCGTCGTGGTTCTTCTTCGATCTGCTGGTCGCCAGCATGGCGATGGTCGTGGTGGCCCGGAACGCGGTGCTGTTCCTCGTCGCCTGGGAGATGATGGCGCTGGCGTCCTTCTTCCTCGTCACGTACGAGGACGACGAGGAGAGCGTCCGCCAGGCCGGCTGGACCTATCTGGTCGCGACACACCTGGGGACGGCGTGGCTGCTGGTGTTGTTCATCCTGCTCGGGCGAGGCACGGGCTCGCTCGATTTCGACCGCTTCGGAGCGGCTTCCGGCGGCGGACTGCTCTTCATCCTCGCCGTCGTCGGGTTCGGCACCAAGGCCGGGTTCATGCCCTTCCACGTGTGGCTCCCCGAAGCCCACCCCGCGGCGCCCTCGCACGTGTCGGCGGTGATGTCGGGCGTCATGATCAAAACGGGCATCTACGGCCTCCTCCGGACACTCACCTTTCTCGGGCCTCTTCCCTGGTGGGCCGGGTGGCTGCTCGTCGCGGTGGGCGTGACGTCCGGCGTGTTTGGGGTCCTCCTCGCGCTCGCGCAGTCTGATCTGAAACGGTTGCTCGCGTACAGCAGCGTCGAGAACATCGGCATCATTGCGCTGGGCCTCGGCCTGGGGCTCGTGGGAATGCACGTGGGCTCCCCCGCCCTCGCGGTGCTCGGTTTCGGGGGCGGCCTCCTCCACGTCGTCAATCACGCCGTCTTCAAGGGGCTCCTCTTCCTCGGGGCGGGCGCCGTGCTCCACAGCGCGCGGACGCGAACGATCGAGGAGCTCGGCGGGCTGCTCGGACGGATGCCGTGGACCGGGATCGCCTTCCTCACCGGAGCCGTGGCCGTCGCGGGCCTGCCGCCCCTCAACGGATTCGCGAGCGAATTCCTGATCTACCTCGGGGCATTCGAGGGCGCGACATCGCTCGGCAATGCCGGAGCGGTCCCGGCACTCGTGGTCATCGCGGGGTTGGCGATGATCGGGGGCCTCGCCGCCGCATGCTTCACCAAGGCTTTTGGCGTGGCCTTTCTCGGTGAGCCGCGCAGCGAGCACGCGGCCCACGCCCGCGAGGTCGGACCGGCCATGCGGCTGCCGATGCAGCTTCTCGCGGCCGCCTGCGTCGTCATCGGAGTGGCCTCGCCGGCGCTCGTTGGGGCGCTCGCGCCGGTGCTCACCGAGGTGACGGGCCTGCCCTCTGCGAGCGTGCAGGCGCAGGTGATGCAGACCGCCGGACCCCTCGGCTCGGTCACCGGGTGCGCTCTGGGATTGCTTGCGCTCGTGGTGGTCGTCCTGAGTCTGCGTGGGCGGCTGCTCGGGGGCCGGCCGGTGGGAGAAGTGGTCACCTGGGACTGCGGGTACCTCCAGCCGTCGCCGAGGATGCAGTACACCGCCTCGTCGTTCGCCCAGCCGCTGACGGACCTTTTCGGGCTCCTCCTCGGCACTCGCCAACGGCTCTCGCGACCAGAGGGGTTCTTCCCGGAGGCCGCTTCCCTCTCGACGGAGACCCCGGACATCTGCCGCGAGCGCGTCTACCGGCCCATCTTCAGCGGACTCGGCAGAGGCCTGTTCGCGTTCCGGTGGCTCCAGCATGGCCGCGTCCAGCTCTACATCCTCTACATCGCCCTCACTCTCCTCGCTCTCCTCCTGTGGAAGCTCGGAGAGGCATGAGCGTCCCGTCCCTGCTCCCCGCGGCGCTCGCGCTCGGCCTCGCCCCGCTGCTCGTCGGTGTCATCACCCGGACGAAGGCAGTCATCGCGGGGCGCGTCGGCCAGCCGCTCCTTCAGCCGTACCGCGACTTGCGGAAGCTGATGCGAAAGGGAGCCGTGTACAGCCGTACGACCACCTGGGTCTTCCGCGCCGGACCGGTCGTGGGGCTCGCCGCCACCGTGCTTGCGTCGGCGCTCGTCCCCTACGGCGGCTCGTTCGCGCTCGTGTCCTTCCCGGGCGATCTGTTCGTGTTTGCGTACCTCCTTGCCCTGACCCGCTTCTTCACGGTCATCGCTGCGCTCGACACCGGCTCGAGCTTCGAGGGCATGGGCGCCAGCCGCGAGGTGACATTCTCGGCCCTGGCCGAGCCGACGCTGCTGCTCGGCCTGGCGGCCGTCGCGCGGACGACGGGGAGCCTGTCGCTGTCGCCGATTCTCTCCAGGGTGACGGTCGAGGTCTGGGCGCAGGCCGCCCCGGCCCTCGCGCTCGTGGCCGCGGCCTTTCTGGTCGTCTTCCTGGTCGAGAACGGGCGCATCCCGGTGGACGACCCGGCGACGCACCTCGAGCTCACGATGATCCACGAGGTCATGATCCTCGACCACGGCGGCCCGGACCTCGCATTCATTCTGTATGCGGCTGCCGTGAAGCTCTGGCTGCTCGGCACGCTGCTGATCGGCGTCGTCCTTCCCGTCCACAGCGACAACAGGTGGCTCGATAGCGCCGCCGCGACGGTCGCCATGCTGGCTCTGGGCGTCCTGACCGGCCTCATCGAGTCGTCGATGGCACGCCTGCGCCTCGTGCGCGTTCCGAACCTGCTCGTCGGCGCAGGCGTCCTGTCCGTGCTCGCGCTTCTGCTCGTCCTGAGGTGAGGAGGGTGAACGACGTGGTCGAGATGGTCCTCATCTGCATCGTCCTCACCAACTTCGCGCTCCTGGGCTCGAGCCGGCTCAGCGCCTGTATCCGGCTCGTCGCTCTCCAGGGCGTCCTTCTCGGGTTCTTGACGCTGCTGGCACGCGAGAGCGCCCTTTCCGTTCGTGCCCCGGTCCTGGCACTGACCAGCACGGGGCTGAAGGGCGTCGCCTTTCCCTGGCTGCTGTCGCGGGCGCTCCGCGATGCCGACGTGCGGCGCGAGGTCGAGCCCTTCGTCGGCCACAGCCTGTCACTGCTCCTCGGCACGCTGGCGCTCGCCGCCTCCCTCTGGCTGGCCGCCCGCCTTCCGCAGCCGAATCCCGCGCTCTCGCCCCTCGTGGTCCCGGTCGCATTCTTCACGATCCTGATGGGGCTCTTCCTCATCGTCAGCCGGAAGACAGCCCTCAGCCAGGTGCTCGGCTACCTCGTGCTGGAGAACGGCATCTACGCCTTCGGGGTAGGAGTCGTGGAGGGTACACCGATGCTGGTCGAGCTCGGGGTGCTTCTGGACCTCCTCGTCGCGGTCCTGGTGATGGGCATCGTCGTGTTCCACATCGGCCGGGAGTTCGATCACATCGACACCGATCAACTGACCGTCCTCAGGGACTGGGACCGATGATCCCCGCCCTGCTGCTGATCCCGACGCTGGCGGGCCTCGTCGCGTATTTCGTGCGGGCGAATGCCCCTCGCCGGATGCTTCTGGTCCTGGCCGGTGTCGCCCACGCAACCCTCACCGGGGCGACCTGGGTCGCCGAGCCAGCCCCGTGGTGGGGCGGCTGGCTCGGGCTCGACGGACTCGGGCGACTGTTCCTGAGCATCACGAGCGTGCTCTTCCTCGCAGCTGCCGTCTACGCCGCCGCGTACCTGCGCCGCGAGATGCCCGGAGGGCGCGAGGACTTCGAGGAGGGCTTCCTCTTCGACAATGCGCCGGAGGCCACGTTCACCGCCTGCTTGCTGCTGTTCCTGGCCGCGATGACGCTGGTGACCACGAGCCAGGCGTTCGGACTCCTGTGGATCGCCGTGGAGGCCACCACGCTGGCGAGCGCGCCCTTGATCTACTTCCACCGACACCATCGCTCCCTCGAAGCGACGTGGAAGTACCTGCTCATCTGCTCGGTCGGGATCGCGCTCGCGCTGCTCGGGAATTTCTTCCTTGCCGTCGCGGCGTCGGGCCACGGCATCACGTCCGTCGGCCTCGTCCTACCCGACCTGCTGCACGGCGCGAGCGATCTCCGCGTCGCGTGGCTCAGAGCGGCGTTCCTCCTCTTCCTGGTCGGCTACGGTACCAAGGTGGGGCTCGCCCCCCTGCACACGTGGCTCCCCGACGCCCACAGCGAAGCGCCCTCGGTGGTGTCGGCGTTGCTCTCGGGCGCGCTCCTCAACTGCGCGCTCCTCGGCATCATGAGAGCGCAGCAGGTGTGCGCGGCGGCCGGGCAGGCGGCGTTCGGTCAGGGACTGCTGATCGGGTTCGGGCTGCTCTCGATGGCGGTGGCGGCCGTCTTCATTCCAGGTCAGAGCGACTACAAGCGGATGCTCGCCTACTCGAGCGTCGAGCACATGGGCATCTTGACGCTGGGCCTCGGCCTGGGAGGAGCCGCCACGTTCGGCAGCATGCTCCACGCCGTGAACCATTCGCTCACGAAGGCGGCGCTGTTCCTGGTGGCGGGGAACATCCTGGCGGCCTACCGGTCGAAGTCGGCGGACGACGTCCGCGGCGTGCTGCGGACCCTCCCCGTGTCGGGAGTCGTCTGGGTGGCTGCTCTCTTCGCGATCACGGGGTCTCCACCCTTCGGTTCCTTCACGAGTGAGCTCACGATTCTCAAGGCGGCCCTGGACCAGGGGCGCGCCACGGTGGCGATCACGTATCTGGCCCTCCTGGCCGTCATCTTCGTGGGCATGGCCACCGCGGTGCTAGGGATGGCGCAGGGCGCGCCGAACGATGCGCGGGTCCCCACCGCCCGGAGGGAGCCCCTCCTGAGCGTCGCGCCGGCCGTCGCGCTCGTCGGAGTGGTTCTCCTCCTTGGTCTCTACATTCCACCGGTCGTGCGCTCCGCCATCGAGAGTGCGGCGAGCGCCCTGGGATGATGCGGGTGCTCTCCCTCCGCAACGCCGAGGTAGCGCATCTGCGGGACGTCCCCGTGCTCACGGCCGGTGACTTCCGCAACGCCGTCCTCGCCGGCGTCCGCGATGGAGCCCGCATCGCCGCGCTCTTCGGACACCCGCTCGAGGGCGACGACGTCCACCTGATCGCGGTGCTGGCGCACGGGAACGAGGGAATCCTGTCCGTCTGCTCCATGCTCGTCGGCGAGGCGTATCCGGCGCTCACGCCCGACTGCCCCCAGGCACACTGGTTCGAGCGGGAGGTGGCCGAGCAGTGCGGCGTTCGGCCGCTCGGCCACCCCTGGTTGAAGCGCATCCGCTTCCATCGCTCCTACCGCGCGGGGCACGATGCGTGGCCGCTCGTGGATGGCCAGTCGCCTCGTCCGGGCGTCGAGGACTTCTTCCGGGTCGGAGGTGAGGAGGTGCACGAGGTCGGCGTCGGCCCGGTGCACGCCGGGATCATCGAGCCCGGCCACTTCCGCTTCCAGTGCCACGGGGAGCACGTGCTCCACCTGGAGGTGTCGCTCGGCTACCAGCACCGCGGTGTGGAGCGGGCGTTGGTCGGGGGCCCGAACAAGCGCACCGTCCACTACATGGAGACGCTCGCGGGCGACACCTCGGTCGGCCACACGACGGCGTACTGCCAGGCGCTCGAAGGCCTGGGCGGGGTCCGGGTGCCGGCACGGGCGGAGGTGCTGCGTGCCGTCGCCCTGGAGCTCGAACGCCTCGCCAACCACACCGGCGACCTGGGCGCTCTGGCGGGCGACGTGGGTTATCTCCCGACCGCATCGTACTGCGGCCGGCTCCGTGGCGAGTTTCTCAACATGACCGCGCTCCTGTGTGGGAGTCGCTTCGGTCGCGGCATGGTCAGACCAGGGGGCGTCGGGTTCGACGTGGACGCGCCGCGCGCGGCCGAGCTGCTCGAGAGGCTCGAGCGCACGATGACGGATGTGACGAGCGCCGTCGGGCTCCTCTGGGACGAGCCCTCCGTCCAGGCGCGGTTCGAGGAGACGGGGCCGCTGTCCCGGGCGGCGTGCGAGCAGCTCGGGTTGGTCGGGCTCGTCGCGCGGGCGTGCGGGCTCCAGCGCGACGTCCGTCACGAGTTCCCCTCCGGCCTCTTCCGCTTCTCGCAGGTCCCGCTGTCCACGTGGCACACGGGGGACGTCTTCGCGCGCGCGTACGTCCGGTGGCTGGAGATCCAGCGGTCGGCGGCGTTCGTGAGGGAGCAGCTCACGGTGCTACCCGATGGGCCGACGCGCGCCGCGCTCGGGCCCGCTCGGGCGGACGGGCTGGTGGTCGGGCTCGTCGAAGGATGGCGCGGAGAGATCTGTCACGTGGCCATGACCGACGGTCGCGGGCGCCTGGCGCGCTACAAGGTCGTGGATCCTTCCTTCCACAACTGGATGGGCCTCGCGATCGCGCTCCGCGGGCAGCAGATCTCGGACTTTCCGCTCTGCAACAAGAGCTTCAACCTGTCGTACTGTGGCCATGACCTCTGAGGCGCGGTCGTGCTGAAGGCGGTCGTCGCGCGCCTGCGGCAGGGGCATCGGACGATCGCGTACCCGGACGCGGAGCCCCTGCTGCCGGACCGGTTCCGGGGCCGCCCCCGGCTCGATGAGGCGAAGTGTCGCGCCGGTTGCGCGGCCTGTATCGACGCGTGTCCGACCGACGCCATCCGGAGCGACGGTGGGGGACTGCGGCTCGACCTGGGGCGCTGCCTCTTCTGCACCGCATGTGTCGAGGCGTGCCCGGAGGGCGCGATCGTCTACGGCCGGGACCACCGGCTCGGGACCCGGACGCGCCAGGACCTCATCCTTGGGGGAGAGGCGTTCCGTCTGGCCACGGCGCTGGACGAGGAGAGCCGGCGCATCTTCGGGCGGTCACTCAAGCTGCGTCAGGTGAGCGCGGGCGGCTGCAACGGGTGCGAAGCGGACGTGAACGTGCTGAACACGATCGTGTTCGACCTGGGTCGGTTCGGCATCCAGTTCGTCGCCTCTCCGCGCCACGCCGACGGGCTGCTCATCACCGGGCCCGTGACCGAGAACATGAAGCTCGCGCTCAGGAAGACCTACGATGCGGTGCCGCCGCCCAAGCTCGTGATCGCGGTGGGGGCGTGCGCCATCGCCGGCGGGCCGTTCGTCGGCCACCCCGAGGTCCACAACGGGGCGGAAGCCGTCCTGCCCGTCGATCTCTACGTTCCCGGGTGTCCCCCGCATCCCGTGACGATCCTCGACGCCCTGTTGCGGCTGCTGGGCAGGATCACGGACGCGGAAGAGACCTGTCCACGGGCGCTCAGCGAATGAGCCCGGCCCGAGGAGCCGGTTCGACGCCGTCCATCCGCACCCGCGCCTCGGCCCGCAGGCGCGCGGCGGCGCGTCGCCAGCGGCGATGCGCGAGGAGCCGGCAAATGCGGCGAGCAGAGGGATCGCCCGCGATCCTGCTCAGCCGGGCGAGGAAGGCGCGTGTGACGAGCGACGCGTTCTCGGCCGCCAGGCGATAGTAGTCGAAGAACTGCGCCGGGAACCCCCGGTCGCCGAGCGGGTCGCCAGCGCCGTCGGAGACGGCGCGGACGCCGAGGAAGGGGACACGGTGCCGGGCAGCGACCCGCGCTACGGCGGCGGTCTCCATGTCCTGGACTTCCTGGTCCGTCGCGACGGCCGGACGCGGCGTGACGCGCGCGCCCAACGCCGGCGCCCCGGGCAGCTCGCAGCCGAATACCTCACCACCCCCGGGCACGCACGGGAACGGCTGCCCGGATGGGTCGTTGGTCTGCCCCCGTTGGCCGAAGATGACCAGCGGATCGTCCCGCAGGCACACCGTCGCGGCATCGGGAGACGTCGGTGGAACGCGGGTGCACCTCTGGAGCGGCGCCGGCAAGGCATCTGCGGCCCGCCGCGCGAGCTCGACCAGCGCCGGGTTCGCTCGGAAGACGCGCCCGCCGCTCTCCTCGACCCACTGGGCGGCGACCACCACGTCGCCGATGCGATAACGGCTTCCGGCCACTCCGCTCACGATGATCCCGGCAGGTTCGAAGCTCCGGATCACGCTGGCGGTCGTGGTCGCGGCGTTCACCATGCCGATCCCGGCCAGGCCGAGCACGACGCGCACCCCTTCGAGCCGAGCGAGGTGATACCGGCGTCCGTCGGCCTCCACGGTCGTCTCGATCTCGGCGGCGGCCACCAGCGGCGCCAGCTCCGCGGGAAAGGCGGAGAGCACGGCGAGGCGCGACTCCGCCGCCCCCTCGGCGGCGGCCGCGCACAGCCTTCGGCCCGAAGCCGTCACCGCCGCCGCCGTCGCGGCCGACGCGGTGACGCCCGCAAGCAGGATGGCCGCGAAGCGCCGTCGCCGGGCCGGGTGGCTAGAAGTTCTCCTCACGCCGGATCGTCCAGAAGTCGTCCGATAGGCCGCGGTTGCCGAGATACTCGTAGGGTATTGTGAAGTAGCCTTTCAAGCCCCACCCGCTCCCCCACGAATTGCGGACGAGGAAGCGCTTCTGCGCGTCGTCGTACCCCACCGCCAGCACCGCATGCCCGCCGAGGACCCTCTCCGTTGGCCTCGGCATCGGCACCACACCGGTCCTGGCGACCTGGTCGGACTCGAAGCTCTCGTAGACCGTGAAGCCGAAGACGAACGGATATCCCTCCGCCAGGCACGCCCGCATCTCGTCGACCGTCTGCAGGCGCGCGTACGCGGTGACCTGATGATTGGCCCCTTCCTTGTAGCACGCCGGGCTCGGCCTGACGGCGAACTTCGAGATCACGTACGGCCACTTCTTCTCCGAGCAGACACCCTGCTTCACGAGTGTCTTGATCCCGTCGCGAAGCATGGCGCCCGCATCCTCGCGGACGCTGTGCTCGATCACGCGCTCGTTGTAGTAGATGAAGAGCCGACTCACGTTCACCAGGGGGAGCCGGTTCTTCTTCTCCAGGAACTCCACCGCGCCGGCGAGCGAATTGCCCGTGCAGCTGCCGAGGTCTCCTTGATTTTCGACCGCCGAGCAGAGGTGGCGCAGGTCAACGGACCGTGGCAGCTGGGCCGGTACCTTGCGCACGACGCCGTAGAGTGTGTCGCGATTGTCCGGCAGGTCGGGCACCCACCCGTAGCCGAGCTTCAGCCCGGTCTCCATGCGTCGTGCCCCTCTCTTCGGTGCCGCCATCACCGTCCTCCTTGCCCAACGTCGCCGCCTCCGCCGGCCGTGCCCGCGCTGGAGGCGCCGAGCAGGGCTGTCACGCCAGGGGGTCCACCAGCGTCTCCTTGATGAGGATGCGCTGAAAGACGAACTTCTCGTAGGCCGCCGCCACCCGCGTCCCATCGACGATCAGCAGATTTTCATCGTTGCGCTTCTCGGCGGCGCGGGTCCAGTTGAAACTGCGGTGCAGATCGTCTTGGCGTCGAAGATACCCACCTTGTTGTGCATCAACGCGGTCCCATGTCAGAACTTCTCCTTGAACGGACGTACGTCGAGCTCGTGGCTCCAGGCGCTCGGATCCTGATGGGCGAGGTACCAGAAGGCATCCGCGATCGCGGAGGGCTTCAGCAGGTCCTCGTCCTCGAGATGGGTCAGGAACTGCCTGACCACGGGCATGTCGATCGCGCCATCGACGTTGACGTACGCGACGTGAATCCCCTGCGGATGAAGATCGCGGGACATCACCTGTGCCAGCCCACGCACGGCGAACTTGGCGGGCGCAAAGGCGGCTGACGACGGCCCCGGCTTGACGCCCGCGGTCGCACCCGTGATCAGGATCGCTCCCTGTCGGCGGGCCAGCATCTCGGGGACGACCTGGCGCGCCCACAGGAACGCGCCAAATGCATGCACACGCCAGGTCGCCTCGAACACCTCGGGAGCGGTGTCGAGCAGCGTTCCGAAGGGGCGTCGGCCGCCATTGTAGATGAGCACCTCCGGAGCCCCGAGTACGCGGCGTATCTCTTCGTGCGCGGCCGAGACCTGTTCCGGGATCGTCGCGTCGCTCCGTAGCGGGAGCGCGACTCCGCCTGCCGACCTGATCTCCTCTGCGACCGTGCGGGTGACATCGGCGCTCCTGGCGACGAGTGCGACGCTGTAGCCTTGCGCGAATCGGCGGGCAAGGGCCGCGCCCAGCCCAGCGCCGACTCCCACCACGACGGCGACACGCTTGCTTGCAGGTTCGGTCATCGGTCGGTCCTCTCGCGTCCGCGGACGTTCTCCGGCGCAGCTCTGATCGCCACGCCGTTCTTGCCCTTCGGTGGAGCTCCTGCTGCTTCGCCTCCGCCTCGTAGGTATACCGGCGCAGGGGCTGGTTGAAGGGGTGCCGGACCGGGGTTGCGCCGTCGACGGAGCTTGCTACCCGCTGCGGCTCGGCGCCGGTCTGGCGGAGGAGGCATCCGTTGCGCCCGGCCCGGCCCTTGGATTATGAGCGGCGTGGACCCGTCGGTCCGATGACGCCGCTCCGGCACAGAGGCTCACCCGGAAACGCCGGTAACGATCCCGTGGCCGCCGTGTTCGAGCGCGGCGCCGCTCACGAGAGATCCGGACGGCCGTGCGGCGGCGTAGGAACGGTCGACGTGGCCCGTTCGCGGCTGAGGGGCAGTCCGGACGCTACACCACACGAACCCCCAAGGAGGAGCGCATGCGAGTGAACAAGGGAGTGCTGATCGCGAGCGCGGCGGCGAGCCTGATCATGGCAGGCGCGCTCACGGCACGCGCCGACGAGAAGAAGGCGGGCGGCGATATGGTGAACTGCGCGGGCGTCAACGCCTGCAAGGGGCAGGGCTCCTGCGCCACCGCCGAGAACTCGTGCGCGGGCAAGAACGGGTGCAAGGGCAAGGGCGTCCTCGAGATGTCGGCGGCCGACTGCACCAAGAAGGGCGGCAAGGTGGCCGAGAAGGTGAAGAAGTAGGCCGGCCGGGAAGCGGGGGCGGGCGCTCGTCCCCGCTTCGTCGCGGTGCGCGACTCCTTTCCATACCTGGGTCACGGGATCGGCCTTCGCACCCCGCATTTCCCCCGTGTCCTCGACGGCACGGCGCGCGCGGACTGGTTCGAGGCGATCTCCGAGAACTTCATGATCCGCGGCGGCCGGCCGCTGGCGGTGCTGGAGCGCGTGCGCGCCGAGGCGCCGCTCGTGCTGCACGGCGTGTCGCTGTCGATCGGGTCGACCGATCCGCTGAACGAGCGCTACCTGGCCGAGCTCGCCGAGCTCGCCCGCCGCTTCGAGCCCGCCTGGGTCTCCGACCATCTGTGCTGGGGGAGCTTCGGGGGGCACTACGCGCACGACCTGCTGCCGCTGCCCTACACCGAAGAGGCGCTGGCGGCCGTCGTCGAGCGCATCGCGCGGGTGCAGGACCGCCTCGGCCGGCGCCTCCTGGTCGAGAACGTCTCGAGCTACGTCACCTTCACGCACTCGACCATGCCCGAGTGGGAGTTCCTCGCCGCCGTCGCGGAGCGCGCCGACTGCGGCCTCCTGCTCGACGTGAACAACGTCCACGTGAGCGCGGTGAACCACGGCTTCTCGGCCGAGGCATACCTGAACGGCGTCCCGCCGGCGCGCGTGGGGCAGATCCACCTGGCCGGGCACAGCGACAAGGGGACGCATCTCCTCGACACGCACGACGCGCCGGTCGCGCCCGCCGTGTGGCGTCTCTACCGTCACGCCGTCCGCCGCCTCGGGCGGGTCTCGACGCTGGTCGAGTGGGACGACCACATCCCCGAGCTGGAGGTCGTGCTCGCCGAGGCCGAGCGCGCGCGCGCGGCCGAGGCGGAGGTGCTGGGTGCCGACGCCGTCTCTGCGTGAGCTGCAGCGCGCTTTCTGGCGCTCGATCGCGAGCCAACCCGGGGCCGCGGCCGTCCTCGAGCGTGTCCTCCTGGAGACGGTTCGGCCGACGCCGACGCTCGCGCCCGCCGAGCGCGTGCACATCTACGCCGGGATGTACTTCTGGCGCATCGTGGAGGCCCTGCGCGAGGATTTCCCCAAGGTCGCGACCGTCCTCGGCGCCGACGGCTTCGCGGAGCTGGTGCGCGGGTACATCGCGGCCCACCCGTCCACCGAGCCCTCCATCCGCCACGTCGGGCGCGCGCTGCCGGACTTCCTCGGCGGGTACCAGCCCGCGTACCTGGCCGACCTCGCGCGCCTCGAGTCGATGCGGCTCCACGTCTTCGACGCGCCCGATGCCGCGCCGCTCACGGCCGCCGATCTCCGGCGCGTCGCCGTGGAGGAGTGGCCGGACCTCCGCTTCACGGTCGTGCCGGCCTGCGCACGCCTGGTGACCGCCTGGCCTGTGCATCGCCTGTGGGCCGACCCGACCACGGCGCTCGCCCCCGCGCGCAGCGCGCTCCGTGTGTGGCGTGAGGGCTTCATCGTCTTTCACGTTGCGATGGACCCAGTGGAAGAGCAGGCGTTCGACCGCCTCGTCGCGGGCGAGGCCTTCGCGGCCATCTGCGAGGGGTTCGACGATCCCGCCGCGGCCGCCGCGCTCCTCCTGCGCTGGGTCGAGGACGGCATCATCGCCGGGGCCTCGTGGGGCGGCGCAGAGCCGCCGGCCCGCCCTCGCGCCTGAGGTGATGGCGAGCCCCGGCGTCGAGCTCGTCCGTCGCATGGCTGCGGGCGACCGCGAGGCCCTCACGGCGTTCTACGATCTCTACGCCCCGCTCGCCTTCGGTCTCCTGCGCCGCATGCTGCGGGACGTGGACGACGCGGCCGAGGTGCTGCAGGAGGTCTTCTGGGAGCTCTGGCGCGCGGCCGGCGAGTACGACCCCCGGCGGGGCTCCCCCGAGGCGTGGGTGACGGTGCGGGCGCGGAGCCGGGGAATCGACCGGGTGCGCTCGGTTCGTAGAAGGGAAGAGATGTTCGTCGCCCCGACGAGGGAGACCACGGCCGCCGCACCCGCGGCCACGGGCAATCCGAGCTCCGTGGTGGAGGACCGGGAGATGGCGCGCGGGGTCCTGCGCGAGCTCCCCGCCGAGCAGCGGGAGGTGATCGAGCTCGCCTACCTGCAGGGGATGACGCAGAGCGAGATCTCCGCGCGCCTGGGTCTGCCGCTCGGCACCGTGAAGACCCGCATGCGGCTCGGCATGGAGCGGCTGCGCGCGCGGGCGGGGTCGCGGACATGAGCGCGGCGCACGAGCCGCTCGACGAGCTGGTGGCCGGGCACGTCCTCGGCGCGCTCGAGGGAGAGGACGCGAGCCGCTTCGCGGCGCATCTCGCCGCCGGCTGCACCGAGTGCGAGCGCGCCATCGTCGAGTACCAGGAAGCGCTCGCGGGCGCCGCCGCCGACGTCCGCGAGGCGCCCCCGGCCCGCGTGCGGCACGCGCTGCTCGAGCGCATCGGCGAGTCCCCAGCCCGCCGCTCGCGCGTGGGCCAGGCGCTCGGCTGGGCGGCGAGCGTGGCGCTCGCCGCGGGCATCGGCGCGGTGGTGAGCGCGAGCTGGGTGCGCGCGCGCTACGAGGTGCGCCTCGAGCAGATGGCCAGCGAGGCGGCTGGCCTGCAGGCCGAGCTCGCCGAGCAGGTGCGGACGGTCTCCGACCTGCGCCAGAGGCTCGGCGAGCAGGAGCGGACGCTCACGCTGGTGAAGGCGCAGGCGGCCGAGCAGGAGCGCACGCTCGCGCTCCTCGGCGATCCCGAGACCCGGCTCGTGACGCTCGGGGGCTTGACGCCGCACCCGCAGGCGCAGGCGCGGATCATCTGGAACGCGCATGCCGGGGGGCTCCTCGTCGCGGCCGACCTGCCCCCGCTGCCGGAGGGCAAGATCTACGAGCTGTGGGCGATCGCGGGCGGGAAGCCGCTCCCGGCTGGCCTGTTCGGCGTGGACGCCCAGGGGAAGGGCAGGCTCGCGGTCGCGCCGCTCCCGGGCGGGGCGAGCGTCGACGTCTTCGCCGTGACGCTCGAGCCGGCGGGCGGGGTCCAGTCCCCGACCGGCGCGATGTACCTCGCCTCGAAGAAGGCCTGACGTCCGGCGGCGCCCGCGCGAGGGGTTGAACCGATCCCCCGGCCGCGGTCTAAGGAGGCGCGCGAAAGGAGGACAGCATGGGCGACTTCGTTTCCGACGTGGCCGCGATCCGCCGGCGCGCGCGCCAGCACATCGAGAAGGGACCGGTGACGGAGGGCTACAAGGCCGACCTCCGGCGCGTGATCGAGGTGCTGAACGAGGTGCTTGCCACCGAGATCGTGTGCGTGCTCCGTTACAAGCGACACTACTTCACCGCCGACGGCATCAACGCCCAGCCCGTCGCGCAGGAGTTCCTGCAGCACGCCAACGAGGAGCAGCAGCACGCGGACTGGGTCGCGCAGCGCATCGTGCAGCTCGGCGGCTCGCCCAACCTGAACCCCGAGGGTCTCGCGGCGCGCAGCCACTCGCAGTACGACGAGAAGGCGTCGCTCCTCGACATGATCCGCGAGGACCTGGTCGCCGAGCGCATCGCGATCGAGTCCTACGCCGACATCGCCCGCTGGCTCGGCAACGACGATCCCACCACGCGCGTGCTGATCGAGAACATCCTGAAGATGGAGGAGGAGCACGCCGACGACCTGCGCACGCTCCTCGCCACCCTCGCGCCGCGCAAGCGCCGCGCCGGCCGCAGGCCCGCGAAGGGCTGATGCCCGAGCCATTCCGCTACGCCGCGTGGAGCGCGCTCCTCGCCGATGTCGTGACGGCCGAGGGGAAGGTCGACTACGCCCGTCTCGGCGAGCGCCGGGACCTCCTCGAGCGCTTCGTCACCGAGCTCGGCGCGGCGAGCCCCGAGAGCGACCCCGCGCGCTTCCCGACCGAGGAGGACCGCCTCGCCTACTGGCTGAACGCCTACAACGCCTTCACGCTCCACGCCATCATCGCCGAGTACCCGATCCGGTCGGTGTGGAAGACGCGCGACGGCCGGTTCTTCCAGCGCCGCCGGCACGTGGCGGGCGGTCGCGCCGTCAGCCTCGACGACATCGAGCACGAGATCCTGCGCGGCCAGTTCGCCGAGCCGCGCATCCACTTCGCCATCAACTGCGGCTCGAACGGCTGCCCCCCGATGCGCCCCGCGGCGTACGAGGGCGCGCGGCTCCGCGAGACGCTGCGCGCGGCTGCCGAGCAGTTCCTCGGCAGCGAGTGGAACTGCCGGATCGACCACGCGGCCCGGCGCGTCTTCATCTCGCGCATCTTCAAGATGTACGCCGGGGACTTCGCGGGCGAGGCCGGCACGACCGAGGAGTACCGCCGCGGTGTACTCCGCTTCGTCGCCCGGCACACCGGCGTCGCCTTCGAGCGGATCGCCGACTACGAGGTCGTCTACAACGTCTACGACTGGGGCCTG
>VBKJ01000200.1 GCA_005879795.1 Deltaproteobacteria bacterium | reverse complement strand
CCCATTGCAGTTGCTCTAAGCGCGTAGCCTCTCGCCCGTCGCCGTCGTCGCTGAGGACGGCGGTGCGGACTGAGTCGCGAGCGCGATTCACCGCCGCGAAGGCGGGGTGGGGAGGACCCGCACGGCAACCGGCACGTCGGGCGCGGGACCAAACCGTGCGGGGCGCGACGCAGAAGTGCCGGCGCGGTGTGCGCGTAACGCCCGACGCCATGGTCCCGTGTCGGCCGCGTCAGGCTTTAAAAGGACAGCGTGACGGCTCCTCGCGGGTTCAAATTCGGCCGAGCGGAGCGGCAATCCGCTGACGCCCTCCTGGCACCAGAGTCGGCCGGTGCCCCGCCCTGCACGGCCCCGATTTCACACCGGATTCTTCCCTGTCGCTCCTGTCGGGCGTCCGCACCCGTCCGGGAGGCACGGGCGTTGCACTCGCGAGAGCCTCCAGAACGGCGACCTCATCACGAAGGTTACCCTCGCCGAATGAGGCCGCGGAAGAGAAAGGAAGGAATGCTCATGTCGTCTCGCTTCTACAGGAAGTCCCGGCTGCTCGCGGTTGGCGCGCTGGCGATTTCAGCACTGGCCGCCCGCCCGGCCCTGGCGGGAGGGACGAGGACTACAACCTCCTACAAATGCGCGGCCGCCCCGAGCCCGGTCACGAACGCCGCCACGTACACCGTCTCGGGCTCGGGTTTCCCGCCTGGCATGGTCGTCAACGTCTACATCAAGGACAAAATATCGACGTGGATAGTATATGGGGGGCTGTACGCTGGGGGCACGGTTGCGGCTAACGGCACGTTCAGCCTCGGGCCGATCGTGAGCACCGTATTCTACCCCTCCAATCTTGGGACAAAGACCTCCAGTAAACTGCCGCCGGCCCGTCCAAAGCAGACGGAAAGGCACTGCCCACACCACTGCGCCGCGTCTCGACGCTGAAGCCCAACCGCCGTCCTTGCCGCCCGACCGCCTCGGGCACGACGGTCGCCATTTGCTCCGCTGGGCGCGCGGCGTCGATGCGCGGGCGGTACCGGATGGCATTCAAAGCGACTCCATCAGACTGACCGGCGGTCGTGATGCGCGCCTCGGTCGAGGATCGGCTCCCTCAGGGCGAGCCCGCCCCAGGCGCGTCCACGGCCGCCGCGAGGATCTGCGCGCCGCGTTGCGCCCGCGCCGACGCCCGCGGGATGGCCGTCGCCGCGAGGACGAAGAGCGTCCGCCGGTCGACGCCACCGAGCATACACGCGATGACGTGCCGGTCTGCGGCCACGCGATCCGTGACGGCGCCACCCTCGCGGACCCGGATCGCCTCCTTGGTGAGGGGGGAGGCGACCCAGATGGCGCCCGCCGCGTCGAGGCAGATACCGTCGGGGAACACCCGCTCGTCGAGCGACGCCCAGGTGCGCCGCTCCGCGAGCTGGCCGCCGGCGGCGATGGTGAAGGCCGTCAGCCGATGCGCGAACGTCTCGGCGACGATGAGCGTGCCCCCGTCCGGGGTGATGACCATGCCGTTCGGAAAGGCGAGGTCGTCGGCCGCGGGCTCGACGCGGCCGTCGGGATGCACGAGCCCGAGCACGGCGGGGGTGAACGTCTCGCCGGCCTCGTAGTCGTAGCCGAAGTTGCCGACGTAGGCCCGGCCGTCGGCGTCGACGACCATGTCGTTGCAGTGGAAGGTGGCGAGGCCGGAGAGATCGGCGTGCACGACGAGACGGCCGCCCTCGAGACGCAGGAGCCGCCGGTCCGTCATCGAGACGACCAGCAGCCGGCCGTCGGGGAGCCAGCCGAGACCCGAGGGCTGCGTCGGCACGTCGACGATCGGCTCGACGATGCCGTCGGGCGTCACGGCGACGACGCGGTCGCCGTGCATGTCGGAGACCCACAGGCGGCCGTCGCGCCAGCGCGGTCCCTCGAGGAAGTGGAAGCCGTCGGCCACGACGCGAGCGCTGACGACCATAGGCGGTCTCCAAGAAGCACGTCGGGCCCATCCCCGGCAAGCCGTGACCGACGGCGGCACCCGCGTGAAGACCGGCGTTGAGCCACTTTGACCCATGGGCATGTGCTGCCCGTGCCCCTGGCACACTCTCCTCCCCGTCCGCCGCGGCTCCCCGTACCGGCACGTACCTTGCGTCCGGCACGGCGCCGGGAGGACGTCGATGGGGCAAGCGTTGCAGGCGAGTCATTCCAAGGTGCGCGTCGGGCGTAGGTATCTCGAGCACGGCTTCCTCGACGCGGCGATGCGGCTCTTCTGCCGCAACGCGATCCTGGTCGAGAAGCGCGACTGGAGGCTGCTCGTCGAGCGTCTGATGGAACGGAATCGGGTGCCGGACGCGATGTTCGTGTGCGAGGTTGGAAATGTCCCCGTGCCGCGCGAGCAGCTGCTCGCGCTCGGTGACGGCCACCTCCGGCGGAGGGCCTTCGAGTCCGCCGTCCGCTTCTACGAGCTCGGGGACGCGGATCGGGAGCGTTGGTCCCTGGTGGTCGATCTGCTGACCGCGTCTCCCGACCAGGAGCGCCGCGCCATAGCGATCGCGGAGCGGCACCTCGTCGGCGACGGGCCGATCGTAGAGCTACGCGCCGCCGGTGGCGACCCGTACGGACGTTGACCACCTGGGCAGCGTCAAGACCATGCCGGAGCGACAGACATCCTTGCACGGCGGTGATTACCGGGCATCCTCCCGCGAGGCGCTCGAGTCGGGTTTCCCGAGCCCTCTCGGCGGCACGGGCCTTGCAGTGGGGAAGGCGTCGCGACACCCGCAAAACGTCACACCCTGCTCCCTCCGGACCGTCCCGGCATGCCTGCCATGGGTGACGGGACGGCGCATCGAGCGGAAGGTGGCGGCGGAAGGGATCGGGGCATGAGGGACCATCGACGCAGCGTCGGACACGGCTTCGCCGAGATCCGGTCCGAGGGAACGCGCCTGAGCCGCCGTGACCGATACGCCGGGCGACGCCGGGGTCAGTCAGTCGCGGAGATGGCGCTGGTGCTCCCTATCGTGCTCCTGCTCTTCATCGGCGTCCTCGATTTTGGCCGCGTCTTCTATGCCGCGATCGCGATCTCGCACGGTGCGCGAGCAGGCGTGCAGTATGGCGCTCAGAACAACACCAAGTCCGGCGACTTCGCCGGCATGCGGCAGGCGGCCACGGATGCCCTGGGCGATGTGAGCAACCTCACGGTGACCGCGTGTCGGTATTGCCGGTGTGCGGATGGGACGGGTTCCTGCGCCAGCTGCCCCGCCGACAATGCCGATCTGTGCGCCACCGGGTCGGCCTGTCTCAACAGTTGCCCGTTGGATGCGCCGCAGGTGTTCGTCCAGGTGACCGTCGACAAGGTGTTCACGACGCTCTTCCCCTACCCGGGGATCCCCAAGACGACCGACATCAACCGGCGGGCGATCATCCGGGTGCAGTGATGGCGAACGGTAACGCACGGCAACGTCTCGAGAGGGCGCAAGCCGGCCAGTCGCTGGCGGAGCTGGCGGTCGTCCTGGTGCTGCTTCTGTTCCTGACGTTCGGGATCATCGACGCCGGTCGATTGATCTTCGCGTACAACATGGTGTCCTCGAGCGCCAGGGACGGAGTGCGCTGGGCGGTGGTACGCGGGTCCGCCAGCGGCCAGGTGGCCACTGCGGACGACATCAAAACCTTCGTCAAGAACAGGATCGTCGGCATCCCGGTCGACGTCACGGTGACGTGGAATCCCAACAATGACCCCGGCGGCAGCGTGGCGGTGAAGGTGCAGAGCCAGTGGGCCCCGAGCGTGCTCTTCCCGATGGTTCCGACGAGCATCACGCTCGCCAGTACCTCGCAGATGGTGATCTCCCGCTGAGGGCGGGTCGCGGACCGCGCGCTCGGGCGGACGGGCCGCCGGGGCAGCGCAGGCCGCCCGGGCGACGCGCGTCCAGCGCTCACTTCGCCGACGCGAGCTCGTCCTCGATGACGTTCTTGAAGCTGTCGAAGGGCTGCGCCCCCGACACCAGGCGGCCGTTGATGATGAAGCCGGGGGTGCCCCGCACGCCGACCGAGCTGCCCTCCTGCATCTGCGCGTCCACCGCGGGGGCGCTCTTCTGGTTGTCGAAGCAGTCGGCCCACTTGGTCATGTCGATGCCGGTGTCGGCGAGGTACTCGGTGGCCTTGTCCTTGACGTTGTCCTTGCTGATCTGCCCCTGGTTCTCGAAGAAGCCCTTGTAGACCTTCCAGAAAGCCTCCGGGCTCTGCTGCTTCGCGCACTCGGCGGCGACGGCGCCGGGCTTGGCCCAGGGATGGAAGGGCAGGGGGTAGCTCTTGTAGTAGAAGCGGACCTTGTCGCCGTACTGCTTCAAGACCTCGTTCTCGATCGTGGCGTAGCCCCTGCTGCAGAACGGGCACTGGAAGTCGGAGTACTCGACGATGGTCACCTTGGCGTCGGCCGGGCCCTTGACCGGTTGGTCCTTCAGGTCGATCTTGGCCATGATGGCCTTCGCGGGATCGACGGTCACGTCCTCGACCGTGCCGAAGGCCACGAAGTGGCCGTCGGGCGACGTGACGAAGGTGATCTTCTGCGCGCCCGCCCCCTCGCCGATCTCGAGCGTCCCTTCCCTGGCGCCCTTGATGCTCGAGTCGTGGAGCCCCGTCACCGCCAGCTTGGCACTGGGCGGCAGGTTGTTCTTCTTGCGGTAGTACTTGACAAGCTGCTCGGTATCGGTGTTCTCGCTCGGGGTCGGGGCGGGTGCCGAGCCGCACCCTGCCGCCGCCAGCAGCGCGCCGAGCATCAATAGGCCTCTCGCACCCATGGACTCCTCCTCTGGTCGGTCTCGGCCGACTCGGGGGGCATAAGTGCCCGTCCGCGCGCGCGGCGTCAAGGGCGCCCGGGCCCGTTGCCGCCGCTGCCGCCGACCGCTACATAGAGGGCCCGTATCACCATTCCTCCAAGGAGGCGACATGGCGGTCAAGGTTGGCGACACACTCCCGCTCGACCTGAAGCTCAAGGAGATGAAGGACGGAAGTCCGAAGGACGTCGCGCTGGGCGAGGTCTTCAAGGGCAAGAGGGTCGTCCTCTTCGCCGTGCCGGGCGCCTTCACGCCCACCTGCTCCATGAAGCACCTGCCCGGCTTCGTCGCCGAGGCGGCGAAGATCCGCGCCAGGGGCGTGGACGACATCGTGTGCGTGGCGGTGAACGACGTCTTCGTCATGGACGCGTGGGGGAAGTCGTCGGGAGCGGCGGGCAAGGTCCGCATGCTGGCCGACGGCAACGGGGAGTTCGCCCGCGCGATGGGCCTCGAGCTCGACGCGAGCGGCTTCGGCATGGGCAAACGTTCCCAGCGCTACGGCATGGTGGTGAAGGACGGCAGGGTCGAGCAGCTCCACGTCGAGCCCGGGCCCGGGCTCAACGTGTGCAGCGCCGAGTCGATGCTCGCGAAGCTCTAGGAGGGCGCTCACCATGGCACGCTCGCTCACCCTCGCAGCGCTTGTTCTTCTCCTCGCCTCGCCCGCCGGGGCACAGACCGCCACCCGCAAGTTCGGGCGTGGGCTCGCCGGCATGACGACCTCGGTCCTGGAAGTGCCGGGCAACATCGTGGCCGAGAGCCGCGCGCGCGGCTACGGGGAGGGCATCCCGCTGGGCTTCGCTAAGGGTCTCGGCATGATCATCCCGCGCACCCTGGTGGGCGTGTGGGAGTTCGTCTCGGCGCCCTTCCCGGTCCCCGCGGACTACCGACCGATCCTGAACCCCGAGTTCCCGTGGGGCTACTTCGAAGGCGGGCGGCCGGAGACTCCGGCCCCGACGCGGAAGAAGCCGCACCGCTGACGCCGCGGCCCGGGACGGCAACCCCGCGCCCTTGGCGGCAGGGGCCCCGACCCGCTACAAGAAGTCTGGATGGCCGACCTCGTCGTCCGGGGCGCGCTCCTCTGCGACGGCAGCGGCCACGAGGCCGCCCGCGGCGACCTCGCCGTCGCCGGTGACCGCATAGCGGCCGTCGGGCACGTCGGTGAGCGCGGCGCGCGCGAGATCGACGGCGCCGGCCTCGCCCTCGCGCCCGGATTCATCGACGTCCACACCCACTACGACTGCCAGCTCTTCTGGGACCCGCAGGCGAGCCCCTCGCCGTGGCACGGCGTCACGACCGTCGTCATGGGCAACTGCGGCTTCACCATCGCGCCCTGCCGCGAGGCCGACCGCGAGACGCTCATGCAGCTCCTCCTCTTCGTCGAGGGCATGCCGATCGAGACGCTGCGCGCGGGCATCGCGTGGGCGTGGGAGGACTTCGCGGGCTACCTGGGTGCGCTCGAGCGGCGGGGCGTGGGGCCGAACGTCGCGGCCTTCATCGGCCACTCGGCGGTCCGCTACCGCGTCATGGGCCGGGCCGCGGTCGAGCGCCCGGCGACCGCCGAGGAGTGTGCGCAGATGGCGGCCCTCGTCCGCGACGGCATGGCCGCGGGCGCCATCGGCTGGTCGACCTCGCTCTCGCCGACGCACTTCTTCGGCGACGGGACGCCGGCGCCGAGCCGGCTCGCGGACGAGGCGGAGCTCCTGGCGCTGGCTCGCGCGCTGGCGGACCTGGGGCGCGGCGTGATCGAGATCGCGCCGCGGACGACCATCGGACCTCCCGCCGACAAGGCCGAGGAGCAGCGTTTCTTCGCCGAGCTGGCGCGCGCGAGCGGGACGGTAGTGTCGTGGGCGCCGCTCCTCGACAACCCGTTCGCGCCCGGGAGCGCACGGAAGATCATCGAGGAGTCGGCCGAGTTCCAGGCAGGGGGCGTCCAGGTCGTACCCCAGGTCGGCTGCCGCCCCCTCGAGGTGCGCTTCGACTTCACCGAGCCCGCCTTCTACCTCGAGCAGAATCCGTTCTGGCGGCCCATCATGGCGAAATCGCGCGACGAGCGGCGACGACTCTTCGCCGACGCCGAGTTCCGGGCAGAGCTCGGCCGGCAGACCGGCTTCGTGGCCGCGCTCGCGCAGGGCTGGGACCGCCTCGTCCTCCGTCTGGCCGCGAGCGAGGGCCTGCGGCACTGGCAGGACCGCAGCGTCGCCGAGATCGCGGCCGCCCAGGGCCGGACGCCGCTCGACGCCTTCTGCGCCCTCGTGCTCGAGGACGACCTCGCGACGCAATGGGGTGTGGTCCTGATGAACCACGACGAGCGAGCCGTCGCCGAGCTGATCCGGCATCCCGCCGGCCTCCTCGCGCTCTCCGACGCGGGCGCGCACGTCGACACGCTCTGCGACCAGGGCTTCACCACCTACCTCCTCGGCCACTGGGTGCGGGAGCTGGGCGCGCTCGCGCTCGAGGAGGCGGTGCGCCTGGTCACCTCCGTGCCGGCCGAGCGCTACGGGCTCCGCGGCCGGGGTCGGCTCGCGCCCGGCTACGCGGCGGACCTGGTGCTCTTCGATCCCGCGCGCGTCGCAATGCGTCCCACCGAGATGGTGTACGACCTGCCGCGCGGCCAGCGGCGTCTCCTCCAACGCGCCGAGGGGATCGTCGACGTGTTCGTCAACGGCGTGCCCGTGGTCGCGGACGGCGCGCCGGCCGGCCGCCGCCCCGGCCGCGTCCTGCGTGGCGGCGGCTGAGGGCCGCGATGCGCACCGATGCCGAGGCGAAGGAGCAGATCATCCAGATCACGAACGAGCTGTTCGCGATGGGGCTCCTCACGCCGACCGGCGGCAACGTGAGCGCACGCGCGGCCGACCCCGAGCTCTACTGGATCACGCCGAGCCGCATGTACAAGGGCGGCCTCACGCTCGAGGACCTGGTCTGCATCAAGCCCGACGGGACGGTCTGCGAGGGCACGAGGCAGCCCTCGGTCGAGTACCAGATGCACTGGGCCTCCTACCAGGCGCGTCCGGACGCGACGGCGGCCGTCCACACCCACGCGCCCGTCGCCACCGCCTTCGGCATCACGAACCAGTCCTTCCCGCCGATCAACACCGACGCGATCTTCCTCGCGGACACGAAGATCGTGCCCTGGTACATGCCCGGCTCGAAGGAGCTGGCCGACGCGGTCGGCGAGGCGCTCCGGGCGAGCCGCGGGACGATCCTCCAGTGCCATGGGCTGATGACTGTCGGGAAGACCATGCGCGACGCCGCGACGCGCGCCATGATGCTCGAGGAGACGGCGAAGATACTCCTCTACTGCAAGCAGTTCGGCGGGGAGCTGACCCTGATCCCGAGCGAATGGGTCGAGCGCCTGGCGGCGGTCGCGGAGTTCGTCTAGCTCTCGCCGACGCCGGGGAGCACGGGACGAGGTGCGCAGGCGCCGCTGAAGCGCTACTTCGCGGCGGAACGCGCTGCGAGCGTCCCGGACACGCGCCTGCGCCGCGGCAACCTCGCCACGTAGCGCGTGACCTCGTCGAGGGCCACGACCCCGGCCGGCACGGTCTCGGGGGCGGGAGCGCCCGCCGCTCGAAGGCGGCAAGGGACGTCGATCCGGAACGCAGAGCCCTCTCCGATTCGGCTGGTCACGGAGACCGTCCCGCCGAGCGCGGTCACGAGCTGCTTCACGATGCTCAGCCCGAGCCCGACACCGCCGGTGCGGCGGGTGCTGCTCTCGCCGACCTGGTGGAAGGCGTCGAAGACAGTATCCAGGTCCTCGGCCGGGATGCCGGGGCCGGTGTCACTGACCTCGATCACGACCCAACCGGGGCCTTTTCCCGCGTGCGCCACCACGGCGACCCTTCCCGCCTCCGTGAACTTGACCGCGTTGTCGACCAGGTTGTGAACGATCTCCCGCAGCTTCACGCGGTCGGTCTCGAACATGGGGAGGTCCGGCTCGACCGTGACGGTGAGGCCGAGGCGCGGGTTGCCGAGCCGGCCCGTGCGGAGGGTCTGGATCTCGGTGAGCAGCGGGGCCAGGGCGAAGCGCTCGACGTGGAACGATATCTGGCCGGAGCTGAGACGCGCAAAGTCGAGCACGCTGGTGATCAGCTCGAGCTGTACCCGTGAGTAGCGCTCGATGGCGGCGATCATCTTCGCCTGCTCCTCGTCGAGGTGCCCGCCCGTCCCGTCGGTCAGCATCTCGACGTAGCCGATGATGACGTTCAGTGGCGTGCGCAGCTCGTGCGAGATCGTGGCGAGGAACTCGGACTTGAGCCGGTTCGCCCGCTCCAGCTCCACGACCTTCTCCTCCAGCGCAGCCCGACTGCGGGTCAGGCTCTCGACCATCGCGTTGAACGACTGGGCCAGGCGGCCGATCTCGTCGTGCGTCGGCACTTCCACCTTGGCGTGGAGGTCGCCGCGCGCAATCGCATCAGCCGCGGAGGCGAGGGCCGTGAGCGGTCGGCTGATGGCGCGCGTGAGCAGGACCGCCGCCAGGACGGCGACCAGGGTGAAGAGTACGGTGAAGAGGGCGGCGGTGGTGACGGTGCGGTGCTGCAGCGCCTGCAGCGACTCGAGCGAGATGCCAACGGCGACCGTCCCGGCCCGCCCGCCCGCGACGAGCGCCGCCGGCGCGTGGAGCTGACGCGCGCGTGGCTCGGCCACGAGGATCGGCGCCTGGAACTCCCAGAAATCGGCACCCACCGGAATGGGACCGGCCGGCGCGGCGGCCGCCGCCGGCGTCGCACCGGTCGGCGGGTTCCCGGTCGAGACGAGGAGCAACCCGTGCCGGTCGAAGAAGCGGGCGTAGCGCACACCGCTGCGCGTTCGGGCCTGGTCGGCCAGCTCGCGGAGACGGTCGACGCGGCCGGTGAGGATCGTGGCGCCGACCTCGTTCGCGAGCTGCGCGCTCGCGTTGCGACCGGTCTCGATGAGGTGCTGGCGGAGGTGGTCGAGGCCGCGCTGCGCCAGGATCCAGCTCTGGACGATGCACACGAGCACGACGAGCGCGGAGGTGGCGAGCCCGAGGCGGGCCCCAAAGCCGAGAGGAGGGAGGGGACGGATCCGCACGGAGCCGGACTAGGCAGCAACGAGCATGCCGGGGGGCTCCTGCAGGCAGTGCCGTAGAGGGCCCCGGCACCGTCATCTTCTTGTCATTACGCCATGCGCGTGACGAGGCATTCGCGCCGGCGGACGGGCGGATTCTTCCGCTCCGAGTCTGAACGACCGGGAGGCACCGGGCATGGTTCTTGCCACGTGGTCGGCTCTCCAGGGCGAGAATGCATAGCCCGTCACGATTGTCGCTGCTGTCGCTGCTCGTCGTTGCCCTCGCCGGCGCGTGCGGCTGGCGCTCGGGCTTCCAGCCCTTCGCGCCCGGACCCGACACCTCCGCGCGCCCCGTCGGCCTCATCACCACTGGCGCGGCGTTCGCGCGCGCGGGGGTGCGCCAGCGGGTCGCGGAGGCGTTGCAGCGGGCGAGCCGGCGCCGCGTCGTCCTCCTCGACGCGCCGGTCTCGGCGCGCGATGCGGCGGTGAAGGACCTGGCGGCCCGGCTGATCAGGGAGAACCCGTCCATTGCCGGGTACGAATGGCGGGAGCCCCGGTGCGCGACCGGGACGGGCGTGCTGACCGCGATCACGCGCCAAGTGGACGCCGTGTACCGCGTGTCCCTCGACTACGTCGAGCGTTCGCGCCCGGCGACCGCGACGGAGACGGCGGAGCTCGGGCCGCTCGCCCGGGGCTTCCGCGCCGTCGGGCTCGCCGCGACGGGAACCGCGCGCGAAGCGACGACCAGGGGCTCGGTGGACGTGTTGCTCTTCCCCGGCCGGCGCGGCTCGCGGCCCATTCCCGTTGCGCGCACCGTCACGCAGGTCGAGCCTTCCGCGCTGACACCGCGTCCCGACATCGCGGCGCTCGCTTCCGAGGCGCTGCAGGATGTCCCGCCGTTTCGGTCGCCAGAGTGGGATACCGTTGCGCGGCGGCTGGTCGCCTCGGGCTGTCCGTTCGTGGCGCTCGCACTCGCCGACGCGGGCCTGACGTCGGCACCAGCCGGACGGGCGGTCCGGACGGCGGCACTCGCCATGATCCGCGAAGCCGCGAAGCGCCGCGTGAGGCGCGTGGACGACGACGCGGCGCACGGCCTCAAGCGGGGCGAGGCGTCCGAGCTGCCCGAGACGTCGGCCCCCGACTCGGCGGCCGACGCCGGTAGCTCCGCTGGCGGCAGCTCGGGTACCCCGGCGCCCGCGCCCGAGCAGCCGTACTCGTGCAGCACACTCTGCGGCATGCACATGATCGAGCTCTGCAACCGGGACAAGGTCCTCTGGGACTCGCACGGACGAAGATGGGAGCCCACAGCCTGCGGGACGATGCGTGAGGAGGCGTTCCTGAAGGAGTGCTACCGCCAGCAGTGGCTGGGCGGTGCCTTCCACGACGCCTGCGTGGTGCCGTGCGAGAGCGAGCAGGAGGGCCGCGATCGTCTGCTCAATCTACTCCAAGGGGCGGGCTGCCTCCGTCTCCACCCCAGCTGACGAACTAACAGGCTGCTTACCCGACGCTCGCCCCGACAGACGACGACGAGCTGGCCGGCCTCAGCCTTCCTTCGTTGGAATCGAGCCGATGTAGTCCATCTTGCCGAGGTCGACGCCGTTGTGGCGGAGGATCGCGTACGCCATCGTCGCATGGAAGAAGAAGTTCGGCAGCGCCAGTTGCACCAGGTAGTCGTCGCCGCGGAGCCACTTCCCGCCGAGCCAGGGTGGAGACACCTTCCGCTCCTCCGCTCCGGCCAGGTCCTTCGCCTGGACGGTCTCGAGGAAGCCGAGGCACTTCCGTATCCGCTGCCGCAGCTCGGCGAACGTCTGCTCCGTATCCGGGTGGGACGGCGCCGGCTTGCCGCCGAGGTACGCGGCCGCGTACTTCGCCTGGTCGCAGGCAGACTGCACCTGGCGGACGAACGGGTACTGATCCGGCGCCAGGCGGGCCTGTGCGAGCACGTCGACCTCGAAGGATTTGGCCTTCGCGTGCGCGGTGGCCTTGTCCATCCACTGCTCGAGGTTTTGCAGGGTCTTGGCGAACAGCCGGATGGCATCATCGTGGTTCATGCGATCCTCCTCTCGTGAGCATGGGACGATAGCCCACGGCGTACCCTGAGGCGACACGCCATCCCACCCCGATCGGGGCCAGCGCTGGCTATGCCTTGCAACCGAGCCGTTTTTCCCTACCATGTCCCGGCCGCGGCCGGCCGGCGGCCGCAGGCGGCACGGCATGGCAGAACCCACCCTCGGCGTCCTCGGCGGCAGCGGGCTCTACGACCTGCCCGGGCTCGAGGGCGTGGAGCGCGTCGGCGTCGACACCCCCTTCGGCCAGCCATCCGACGAGCTGGTGATCGGCCGCCTGGGCGGTACGCGCCTCGTCTTCCTGCCGCGGCACGGGCGCGGCCACCGCCTGCTCCCCACCGAGATCAACTTCCGCGCCAACGTCTTCGCGCTCAAGCGGATCGGGGTGGAGTGGATCGTGGCGGTGAGCGCGGTCGGGAGCCTGCGCGCCGAGATCGCCCCCGGGCACGTCGTCGTGCCCGACCAGTTCATCGACCGCACGCGCCAGCGCCAGAGCACCTTCTTCGGCCGCGGCGTGGTCGCGCACGCGCAGTTCGCGGACCCCGTCTGCCCGAACCTCTCCCGCGTCCTCGCCGAGGCGGCGCGCGCCCAGGGAGCGGCGGTGCACGCGGCCGGGACCTACGTGTGCATGGAGGGCCCGCAGTTCTCGACCCGCGCCGAGTCGCACCTCTACCGGAGCTGGGGGGCGCACGTGATAGGCATGACCAACCTCCAGGAGGCGAAGCTCGCGCGCGAGGCGGAGATCTGCTTCGCGACGCTCGCCCTCGCCACCGACTACGACTGCTGGAACACGGCGCACGGCGACGTGAAGATCGAGGACGTACTCCGGGTGCTGGCGGCCAACGTCGATCTCGCGCGGCGCACGATCGCGCGCGTGGCGGCCGCGCTGCCCGCGCGCACCGGCTGCCCGTGCCCAACCGCGCTCGACCACGCGATCATCACCGAGCGCGCCGCCATCCCGGCGAGCGTGCGGCGCGACCTTGCACCGCTGCTCCGGAGGCATCTCTGAGCGCGGACGCGATCACGGTGGTCGGGTCGGTCGCCTTCGACACCATCGAGACCCCGCTCGGCCGCGCCGAGGGGGTGCTCGGCGGCTCGGCTGCGCACTTCGCGGTCGCCGCGAGCTTCTTCGCGCCGGTCGCCCTGGTCGCCGTCGTGGGCGAGGACTTCCCCGAGGCCGAGCGCGACTACCTCGCCTCCCGCGGCATCGACCTCTCCGGCCTCGAGGTGCGCCCCGGGCGGACCTTCCGCTGGAGTGGGCGGTACCACGAGGACATGAACGTGCGGGACACCCTCGCCCTCGAGCTGAACGTGTTCGCCGACTTCCGGCCGCGCCTCTCCGAGGCGCTGCGCGCATCGCCCTTCGTCTTCCTCGCCAACATCGATCCCGAGCTCCAGGAGAGCGTGCTCGAGCAGTTCCACGACCCGCGCATCGTGGCCTGCGACACGATGAACCACTGGATCGCGAGCGCGCGGGAGCCGCTCGAGGCCCTCCTCCCGCGCGTCGACCTGCTGGTGGTGAACGACGAGGAGGCGCGTCTCCTCTCCGGCGAGCACAACGTGGCGCGCGCCGCGCGCCGCATCCTCGAGCTCGGGGCGCGGAGCGTGCTCGTCAAGCGCGGCGAGTACGGCGCCCTCCTCTTCTCGCCCCAGTCGGTGTTCGCGGTCCCGGCCTATCCGCTGGAGGAGGTCTTCGACCCGACCGGCGCCGGCGACGCCTTCGCGGGCGGGCTCATGGGCTACCTGGCCGCCACCGGCGAGCGCTCGGAGGGCGGGCTGCGGCGCGCGATCGTGTTCGGCAGCGTGCTCGCCTCCTTCGTGGTCGAGGACTTCGGCGGGCAGCGCCTGCGCACGCTCACGCGCGACGACATCGACGGGCGCTACCGCCAGTTCGTGGCGCTGACCGAGTTTTGAGCACCCCGGCGCCCGCCCTCTCGATCGTCATCCCCGTCTACGACGAGGCGGAGAGCCTGGGACCGCTGTTCACCGAGCTCGGCGAGACCCTGGCAGGACTCGACCGTCCGGCGGAGATCGTGGCGGTGGACGACGGCAGCACGGACGGGAGCTTCGAGCGGCTGGTCGCGCTCGCAAGCGGCGACCCACGGATCCGAATTGTCCGGCTGGCGCGCAACTACGGCCAGACGGCGGCGCTCGCCGCCGGCATCGAGCACGCGCGCGCGCCGGTCATCGTCTCCCTGGACGCCGACCTGCAGCACGATCCGGCCGACATCCCGCGCCTTCTCGCGCTCCTCGACGAGGGCGTCGACGTGGTGAACGGGTGGCGGAACCCGCGGCGCGACCCGTGGCTCACCCGCCGGCTCCCGTCGCAGATCGCGAACCGCCTGATCTCGCTCGTCACGGGCACGCGGCTGCACGACTACGGCTGCACGCTGCGCGCCATGCGCGCCCCGGTCGCCAAGGAGCTCCGCCTCTACGGCGAGCTGCACCGCTTCATCCCGGCGCTCGCCGCCGACCTGGGCGCGCGCGTGGCGGAGGTGGAGGTGCACCACCGCCCGCGCACGCTCGGCCACTCCAAGTACGGCCTCTCGCGCACGCTGCGCGTGCTGCTCGACCTCCTGACCGTCAAGTTCCTCTCCGGCTTCTCGACCCGCCCGATCCAGCTCTTCGGTCTCTTCGGGCTGGTCTGCGCCGCGGCGGGTCTCGGCCTCACGGCCTACCTCGGGTTCGAGCGCATCGTCCTCGGCGTGCGCCTCGCGAACCGCCCGCTCGTGCTGCTCGCCATCCTGATGGCGGTGGTCGGCGTGCAGTTCGTCTCGCTCGGGCTCCTCGGCGAGATGCTGGTGCGCACGTACCACGAGTCCCAGGCGAAGCCGATCTACCGGGTGCGCGAGGTCGTGCATTGAAGGGCGGGGCAGTGGCGCTCGCCCTGGCGGCGATGGCCGCGCCGGCGTGGGCGCTGTCCGGGCCCGAGATCTACGTGCAGGCGTGCGCCCCCTGCCACGGCGCCGACGGGCGCGGCGCGCCCGCCGGGAGCGGCATCACCGTCCCGCTCCCCGACTTCACCGACTGCGCCGTCTCGACCGCCGAGACGACCGCCAACTGGGCCGGCCTCGTGCGCCGCGGCGGCCGCTTCCTCGGCATGTCGGACGAGATGCCGGCCTTCGGCGACGCGCTCACGGAAGAGGAGATCCGCGCCGTGCTCGCCTACCTGCGCAGCTTCTGCGCCGAGCCGCGCTATCCGATCGGCGACCTCAACTACCGCCGTCCGGTCTTCGTCGAGAAAGCGTTCCCCGAGGACGAAGCGGTGCTGGGCGGCGAAATCGAGTCGGCGCGGCGCGAGCGAGGCTACACGGCCGAGATGGAGCTCGAGAAGCGGATCGGGCCGCGCGGGCAGATCGCGGTGAGCCTGCCCGCCGGGGTCGTGGATGGGCACGGGGCGCCGCTCCGCGCCGGGGTGGGCGACCTCGCGCTGTCCTGGCGCCACGTGCTGCTCGCCGCCCCGCACGAGGCCTCCCTCGTCTCCGCGGGCGTCGAGCTCCGGCTCGCGACCGGCAACCGCCGCCACGGCCTCGGCGCCGGCACGACGGTGGTCGCGCCCCAGCTCCTCTCGGGCCACGCGCTCGGGCCGCTCGTGGCGCAGACGCAGGTGCGCGCCGAGCTGCCGGCGGATCCGGCACGCGCCGACCGCCGCATGCTCTACCGCCTGGCCCTCCAGCTCCCGCTCGGCCCATACAAGAAGTGCCCGGTGCCAGCGCTCGAGTTCGAGCAGTCGCACGCCCTCGCCGCGCCCGTGCACGGCGCGACACTGCTCGCGCCGACGCTCTACCTCCCGCTCAGCCGCCGCGGCCATGTGGCGCTCGGCGCGGGCGTCGAGATCCCGGTCGCGGGCACGCGCCCATTCGACTGGCGGCTCGGCACGTTCCTCCTCTGGGAGTACCGCGACGGGCCGCTGTGGGCGTGGTGACGCGCGTCTGAATTGACTTCGCGGGAGGCCGCCGGTATGCGTGCCCGGTCATGAAAATCTGCGTCGTCGGCACGGGCTACGTGGGACTCGTCGCCGGCACCTGCTTTGCGGAGAGCGGCAACGACGTCGTCTGCGTGGACAACGTCGCGGGCAAGATCCGGGCGATCCGCGAAGGCCACGTGCCGTTCTACGAGCCGGGGCTCGAGGAGCTCATCCGACGCAACGTGACCGAGGCCCGGCTCGCGTTCTCGACCGAGCTGGCCGACGCCGTCCGGACGAGCCTCGTCTGCTTCATCGCGGTCGGCACGCCCTCGGGCGCCGACGGCGCCGCCGACCTGAGCGCCGTGATGAGCGTGGCCGGCGGGATCGGCCGCGCCATGGACGGCTACCGCGTGATCGTCGCCAAGAGCACCGTGCCGATCGGCACCGCCGAGCGCATTCGCGCGGCGGTGGCCGAGGCCACCCGGCATCCCTTCGACGTGGTCTCCAACCCCGAGTTCCTGAAGGAGGGGGCCGCGATCGAAGACTTCATGAAGCCCGACCGGGTGGTGATCGGCGCGACCAGCCAGCGCGCGATCGACCTCATGCGCGAGCTCTACGAGCCCTTCGTGCGCACCGGGAACCCGATCCTGGTGATGGACAACGCGAGCGCCGAGATGACCAAGTACGCGGCCAACGCGCTGCTCGCCACCCGCATCTCGTTCATGAACGAGATCGCGAACCTGTGCGAGCGGGCGGGCGCCGACGTCGACCAGGTGCGGCGCGGCATCGGCTACGACCGGCGCATCGGCCACCATTTCCTCTTCCCCGGCGTCGGCTACGGCGGGTCGTGCTTCCCGAAGGACGTGAAGGCCGTCATCCACACCGCGCGCCAACACGGCATGGAGTTCCCGCTGCTCGGCGCGGTCGAGGACGTGAACGAGGCGCAGAAGGGCCGCCTGGTCGAGAAGGTGGTGACCGAGTTCGGCGCCGACCTGACGGGACGGCGCTTCGCCGTCTGGGGGCTCGCCTTCAAGCCGCGCACCGACGACATGCGCGAGGCGCCGGCGCTCACCATCGTCGAGGGGCTCCTCGCGCGCGGGGCGGCGCTCGCGGTCCACGACCCCGAGGCCCTGAACGAGGCGCGGAGGGCCTTCGGCGAGCGCGTCACCTACCATCGCGTCAACTACGAGGCGCTCGGCGGCGCCGACGCGCTCCTGATCGTGACCGAGTGGAACGAGTTCCGCCGGCCCGACTTCCCTCGCATGAAGCGCCTGCTCCGCCGCCCGGTCATCTTCGACGGCCGCAACCTCTACGAGCCCGAGGTCATGCGCGAGCATGGCTTCACCTACTTCCCCATCGGGCGCGCCGCCGTGCGCGCCGCCGCGGCCTCCTGAGGTCGGATGGCGCGCATCCTCATCACCGGCGGCGCCGGCTTCATCGGCTCGCACCTCTGCGAGCGCTTCCTCGCCGAGGGCGACGACGTCATCTGCATGGACAATTTCCTGACCGGCACGCCCGACAACGTCGCGCACCTCTTCGCGGATCGCCGCTTCACCTTCATCCAGCAGGACGTGACCACCTACATCTACGTGAAGGGCCCGGTGGACGCGATCCTCCACTTCGCCTCGCCCGCGAGCCCCGTGGACTACCTCGAGCTGCCCATCCAGACCCTCAAGGTGGGCTCGCTCGGCACGCACAAGGCCCTCGGGCTGGCCAAGGAGAAGAGCGCCCGTTTCCTCCTCGCCTCCACCTCGGAAGTGTATGGCGATCCGCTCGTCCATCCCCAGACGGAGGACTACTGGGGCCACGTGAACCCGATCGGCCCGCGCGGCGTGTACGACGAGGCGAAGCGCTTCGCCGAGGCGCTCACCATGGCCTACCACCGCACGCACGGGATCGGGACCCGGATCGTCCGCATCTTCAACACCCACGGGCCGCGCATGCGGCTGAACGACGGTCGCGTGGTTCCGAACTTCATCTCGCAGGCGCTGCGTGGCGAGCCGCTCACCGTCTACGGCGACGGCGCGCAGACGCGGAGCTTCTGCTACGTGTCCGACCTGGTCGAGGGGATCGTGCGGCTCCTCCGCTCCGACCACAGCGAGCCGGTCAACTGCGGCAACCCGACGGAGATCTCGATCCTCCAGTTCGCGCAGCGGATCAAGGCGCTCACCGGCTCGAAGAGCGAGATCGTCTTCCGTCCCCTGCCGGAGGACGACCCCAGGGTCCGCCAGCCCGACATCACCCGGGCACGCAGGCTGCTCGGCTGGGAGCCCCGGGTCCCGCTCGAGGACGGGCTCAGGCGGACGATCGACTTCTTCCGCACCGTGCTGCCCCGGACATGAGGATCCTGGTGACGGGCGGGGCGGGCTTCATCGGCTCGCACGTGGTGGACGCCTACGTCGCCGCCGGTCACGAGGTGATCGTGGTCGACGACCTCTCGACCGGCCGCCGCGAGAACCTGAACCCCAGGGCGCGCTTCCACCAGCTCGACATCACCGACCCCGCGGTCCTCGATCTCGTCCGCGACGCGCGCCCCGCGGTGCTGAACCTCCACGCCGCGCAGATGGACGTCCGCCGCTCGGTCGCCGACCCGCTCTTCGACGCGCGCGTCAACATCCTCGGCACGGTGAACCTGCTCGAGGGCGCGCGCCGGGCGAACGTCCGCCGCGTCCTCTTCGTGTCCTCGGGCGGCGCGGTCTACGGCGAGCAGGAGGCGTTCCCCGCGCCCGAGTCGCACCCGACCAACCCCGTGAGCCCCTACGGCGTCAGCAAGCGCGCCGGGGAGCTCTACGCCTTCTTCTACCAGGCCGAGTACCAGCTCCCGTTCGTGGCGCTGCGCTACGCCAACGTGTACGGCCCGCGCCAGGACCCGCACGGCGAGGCGGGCGTGGTCGCGATCTTCTCGGGCAGGATGCTCCGCGCCGAGCCGGTCACGGTGAACGGCGACGGCAAGCAGACGCGCGACTACGTCTACGTCGGCGACGTGGCGCGCGCCAACCTCCTCGCGCTCGAGTCGACCGCGACCGGGCCCTTCAACATCGGCACCGGCGTCGAGACCGACGTGAACGCGCTCGCGCGCCTCCTCCTCGAGGCGACGGGCGGCCGCTCCCAGGTAGGTCACGGGCCGGCGAAGCCGGGCGAGCAGCGCCGCAGTGTCGTCGACTGCCGGCGCGCCGCCGAGGTCCTCGGCTGGCGGCCGGAGGTGTCCCTCGCGGACGGCCTCGGGCGCACCGTCGAATGGTTCCGCGAACGGGGCGGCGGCGGCTGAGCGCCGTCGTCCGGCCCGCTTCCTGTCGGCGGCGCGGACCCGAGACGGGGCGGGCGGCGCTTCAGCTAGCGCTAGCGCAGCGTCGAGTACGCGATGCCAGCCGACAAGTCCGCGATGAGGTGGACACCGATCACCGGCCACACCCGGCGCGCTCGCTGGTAGTAGACTGCCAGCACGCCGGCCACGACGGCGTAGCCCGCGACGAACGCGATCCCCTGATACAGGTGGTACGCAGCCTGGGCCGACGCGCTCGTGAGGACGATGAGCGGCGCTCGCCAGCCGAGCTGTCCGAGCCGCGTCTGCAGGAAGGCGCGCATCCACAGCTCCTCGCAGAACGGATTCACGAGCAGCAGGGCGAGGTAGGGGAGCGACAAGCGGCTTCGGAACAGTTCCATGTTGTGCGGCCGTGGGATTCGATCGAGAAGGGGCGTCCACGACCAGAGTGCGGCCATTACGAGGATGTAGGGCAGCCAGCTCGCGAGGAGCAGACCCACCGTCCTCGGAACGTCACCCCATTGCGCCGGCTTGGTGAAGTCGGCCAGACGCTCCCGGTTCGCGCGCAGGACGTAGAAGAAGAGGCCAATCAACAGGAGCTCCTGCGCCACCCTCGAGGCGAAGAGCCAGCCGATGCCCACCGTCCCGTAGCGGAGCTCGCTCGCGACGTGAGCGTAGACCGCGTTGAGCGTTGCCGGGATCGCGAACAGGCCGACGGTCACCAGGAGCTCCGCGTAGACGTCGTGCCGCGGTCGGGTCGACGCATCGCGCACCCGCCGCTCCGTCAGGGCCTCCGCGCTTGCGGCAGGTTGCGTCACGGGCGCGGTGATGGCACCCGGCGCGCGCCGACGTCAAGCGTCGGCGCCACGCTGCCTCGCTTGCGAATGGACCCCGCCACCCGTAGATTCTCCCGATTCTGGACCCCGCCGGCATCCGCAACTTCTCGATCATTGCCCACATCGACCACGGGAAATCCACCCTCGCGGACCGCATCCTCGAGGCGACCGGCGCGGTCTCGGCGCGCGAGATGTCCGAGCAGTTCCTCGACGACATGGAGCTCGAGCGCGGCATCACCATCAAGGCGCGCTCGGTCCGTCTCGCCTACCGCGCACGCGACGGCCGGGACTACGTCCTCAACCTGATCGACACGCCTGGCCACGTCGACTTCACCTACGAGGCCTCGCGCAGCCTGGCCGCCTGCGAGGGCGCCATCCTGGTGGTCGACGCCTCGCAGGGCGTGCAGGCGCAGACGCTCGCCAACGTCTACCTGGCGCTCGACCACGACCTCGCCGTCGTGCCGGTCATCAACAAGATCGACCTGCCGAGCGCCGAGCCCGAGTCGGAGCGCCGGGCGCGGGCACCCGACCCGCAGCGGCCGGAGTTGACCCGCGACTGGCACGCGGGCGCGGCGCGTGTCTGCAGGAAGGGCGCGTATCCACAGCGCTTCGCCGGACGGGTTCACGAGCGGGGCGAGGTACGGCAGTGACGACGGTGAGGCGGATTCGCATGGAATGAGCCGTGCCTACGGGAGCTCGGGTTCCTGCGAGCCTCTAACCGGCGGCCGTCCGATGCTGGCATGGCCGGTGGCTTCGGGACCGTCATGGACGGGCACATGGGTCCGCAACGGCTCCGATTTCCCCGGCACCGGCGTCGGCGGTGCGGGGGAGAACCGTAACCGTCCAGTCTGATCGACACGTCGGCGCGTCTCCTCGGATACGAGAACGCCCACACCGTGGAGCTTGGTAAGCCGCTCGATACGGGCCGCGACGTTCACCGCATCCCCGATGGCCGTGTACTCACGGCGGCGCGGCGCGCCGATGTCACCTACCACGACGGTGCCCGTGTGCACGCCGATACCCATGCGAAGCGGCGGGTCGCCACGCTGGGTCCGTTCGGCGTTGAGGCGGGCAAGCTCGGCCTGCATCGCGAGGGCGCAGGAGACCGCCCGCTCGGCGTGATCCGACTGGGCCACGGGCGCGCCGAAGTAGGCCATGATCCCGTCGCCCATGTACTTGTCGAGCGTGCCGCCGTGCGCGAAGATCGTCTCGACCATCCGCTCGTGGCACTCGTTCAGCAGCGCCACGACCTGCTCGCTGGTGAGCGCCTCGCTGAGCGCGGTGAAGTCCCGGAGGTCGCTGAAGAGGATCGTCACCTCGCGGCTCTCGCCCGCCGCGCCGGCTTCGCCGCGTTCCTCGACCCGCGCGGCGATCTGGGGGGAGAAGTAGCGGGCGAGCCGCTCCCGGCGGAGCTGTTCGCGCGAGACGCTCTGGACCAGCCGAATGGCGCGGCTGCTCGTCTCGGTGCAGAGGAGGGCCATCATGGCCGTGACGAGGACGGAGAGGAGGAGCAGCGTGATGTCGAGTCCACCCTGCGAGGCGAGCAGCGCCTCGAAGCCAGCGGCGACCGCGGCGGCGAGGTAGACGTACCTGTTCTCGAGCGCGAGCGACGCGAGGAAGAGCAGCGCGACGTAGTACAGGGGGGCATGGTAAGCGAGGGCGTCGGTGTGCAGTCCGCGCTCCTGCAGCCGTGCGATGGCCCCGCGGAGGAGGAGGAAGACGAGCGGCATGTCGACGAACGGGATGGACAGGCCGGCGAGACGGGCGAGGCGATCGGACTGGCGGCTCGCCCACCACACAATGCCTGCTGCGGCCCAGTAGGCCGCGAGGAGGCCGAGGGGAGGCGGCACCCAGCCCGCGAGGGTGAGCCGGAAGAGCAACAGCAGCGTGAGGAAGGCGGTGACGCCCTGGAGGCGGAAGGCGTTGATCTGATGGGTGCTCTGCAGCCGCTCTGCGGCGAGCCCCCGCCCGAAGGTCTCGGCGGCGCCTTCCGTCGGCCGCTCCATCAGCGGGGCGCACCCGCGCATCCGCTGGGGATGGCGACCTGAAGGTCTTGGTTGTCGCCGCGGTTCGAATCGGGCACGAGGTCGCGCCGGCTGAGGCGGCGGGCGACGTTGACGCTCGCTACGACGGCGATGCCCAGCACCGCGCTGACCCCTGGTGGATGCTTGCCTCCCGCCGAGCTACGGCTCGCTGCCTTCTCGCGACTATGGACGGAGTTCGGGTGTGCGCCACGAGACGATCGAGGACTCTCTCCCCCCGAGATGGATGCAGGGCGCATGCCGGATGTCGGCGCTCCCGCGCGCGGCTGCGGTTCTAGCACACTGGTGGTTGCGAGGCTCCCAGGCTGCAGCTTCTGGGCTGCACCGGCGCAGCCTCCGGCGGTCGGCAGCATCGCCTGATGCGCCCCGCCGGCATCGCTACCTCGCTCGTCACGATGCGGGATGGCGCCGCAAGACGAGAGGTAGGTCGCCGTCAAGCGCCGGCGCCGCACCGCTTCGCTTGCGAACGGACCGCGCCACCCGTAGATTCTCCGGATTCTGGACCCCACCCGCATCCGCAACTTCTCGATCATCGCGCACATCGACCACGGCAAGTCGACACTCGCCGATCGCCTGCTCGAGCGGACGGGCGCGGTCTCGGCGCGCGAGATGGCCGAGCAGTTCCTCGACGACATGGAGCTCGAGCGCGAGCGCGGCATCACCATCAAGGCGCGCTCGGTGCGCCTCGCCTACCGGGCGCGCGACGGCCAGGACTACGTCCTCAACCTGATCGACACCCCGGGCCACGTCGACTTCACCTACGAGGTCTCGCGCAGCCTCGCCGCCTGCGAGGGCGCCATCCTGGTGGTCGACGCCGCGCAGGGCGTGCAGGCGCAGACGCTCGCCAACGTCTACCTGGCGCTCGACCACGACCTCGCCATCGTGCCCGTCATCAACAAGATCGACCTGCCGAGCGCCGAGCCCGAGCGGGTGCGGCGGCAGATCGAGGAGATCATCGGCCTCGACGCCTCGCACGCCATCCTGGCGAGCGCCAAGGAGGGCGTCGGCACCGACGACGTCCTCGAGGCCATCGTGCGCGACATCCCACCCCCCCGGGGCGACCCCGACGCGCCCGCGACCGCCCTCGTCTTCGACTCCTGGTTCGACCCCTACCACGGCGCGGTCGTACTGGTACGCGTCGTCGACGGCCAGCTCGCGAAGGGCGGGCGCATCCGCATGATGGCGACCGGGAAGGAGTTCCTCGTGACGCGGGTCGGCGTGCTCGCGCCGCGCGCCGTCGAGGTCGCCGCGCTCGGCTCGGGCGAGGTCGGCATCCTCATGGCGGCCATCAAGGAAGTGGGCGACACCAAGATCGGCGACACCATCACCGACGCCGAGCGGCCCGCCGCCGCGCCGCTGCCCGGCTTCAGGCCCGTGAAGCCGATGGTGTTCAGCGGCCTCTACCCCGCGGAGTCCGCCCAGTACGACGCGCTCCGCGACGCGGTCGAGAAGCTCCGCCTGAACGACTCCTCCTTCACCTACGAGCCCGAGACCTCGCTCGCCCTCGGCTTCGGCTTCCGCTGCGGGTTCCTCGGGTTGCTGCACATGGAGATCGTGCAGGAGCGGCTCGAGCGCGAGTTCGGGCTCGCGCTCATCACGACGGCTCCCACCGTCGCCTACCGCGTGGTGAAGCGGAG
>VBKJ01000199.1 GCA_005879795.1 Deltaproteobacteria bacterium | reverse complement strand
GCGCGCATCCCGGCCGGGTCGCGATCGGCCTCGACGCACGCGACGGCCGCCTGCGCGTCGCGGGCTGGACCGAGGGCGCGGAGACGACCGCGACCGCGGCGGCCGCGCTCGCCGCGGAGCTCGGCGCCGCCGCCGTCATCTATACCGACATCGGCCGCGACGGGACCGAGCGCGGGCCGGACCTGGAGGGCACGCGGACCGTCGCTCGCGCTGCGGGCGTGCCCGTCATCGCCTCGGGCGGCGTCGGCGCGCTCGAGCACGTGCGCGCCGTGGCCGCGCTCGGTGTGGCCGGCGTGATCATCGGGCGCGCGCTCTACACGGGCGCCGTCCGCCTGGCCGATGCGCTCGCCGTCGCGGAGGCCGCCTGATGCTCGCCCGCCGCATCATCCCCTGCCTCGACGTGAAGGGCGGGCGCGTGGTGAAGGGTGTGCGCTTCGTCGACCTCGCCGACGCGGGCGACCCGGTCGAGGCGGCCGCCCGCTACGACGCCGAGGGCGCCGATGAGCTCACCTTCCTCGACATCACCGCCTCGCACGAGGAGCGCCCAATCATCCTGGACGTGGTCGCACGCACCGCCGAGCGCGTCTTCATGCCGCTCACCGTGGGGGGCGGCGTGCGCACGGTCGACGACGTGCGCGCGCTGCTCAAGGCAGGTGCCGACAAGGTGTCGATCAACACCGCGGCCGTCGCGCGCCCCGGCTCCGTGCGCGAGGCGGCCGAGCGCTTCGGGTCGCAGTGCGTGGTGGTGGCGATCGACGCGCGCCGCCGCGCGGCCGACGACCCCGCGTGCGGCTGGGAGGTGTTCACGCACGGCGGGCGCACGCCGACCGGGCTCGACGCCGTCGAGTGGGCGGCGCGCATGGAGGGCGCGGGCGCCGGCGAGATCCTGCTCACCAGCATGGACCGCGACGGGACGCGGCTCGGCTACGACCTCGAGCTGACGCGCGCGGTGGTGGACCGGGTGGGCATCCCCGTCATCGCCTCGGGCGGGGCGGGGACGCTCGAGCATCTGTACGACGGCCTCACCGCCGGCGGTGCGAGCGCGGCGCTGGTCGCCTCGCTCTTCCACTACGGGGAGCACACGGTGCGCGAGGCGAAGACGTACCTCCGCGAGCGCGGCGTGGCGGTGCGGCCGTAGGCCATGGCGTTCGGCCTCCCCGGCGGGTGGCTCCGCGACACGGCCGCGCTCTACGCCCGCGTCTTCCGGCGCGGCGCCGAGCTGGCGCTCCGCAACTGGTGGGTCGGGCTCGTCGTGATCGTCTACGCGGTCCTCCTCGGCATGGTCGCGGTGGTGACGGCGCCGCTCGGCCTGGTGGGTGGCCTGCTCCGCTACCTCGGGCTGGTCGCGTGCTTCAGCTCGTGGCTCGCGCTCGTCGCCCAGGTGATCCAGACGGGCCGCATCCGTCTCGGGGACGTGCCGACGAGCTTCGCGACCTACTTCGGCGATCTCCTCAACGTGGGCTTCGTCCTCTGGGGTCTCCAGCTCATCTGGACCTACGTCCTGGCGCCGGTCCCGTTCGTACAGATCGTGTTCGGGCTCGCCGTGTTCGTCTTCCTGAACGCCGTCCCCGAGCTGGTCTACGTCGGCCGCCACGCCGCGGCCGAGGTGCTGGTCGAGAGCTACAAGTTCATCAGCGAGAACTGGATCGAGTGGTTCCCGGCGAACCTCGTCCTCCTCGCCTGCGTGCTCGGCGTGCTCCAGCTGCCGGCGGGGCCACTCGGGCTCCTCAGCGCGGTGGCGTTCGGCGTCGTGCTCTACTTCGCGGCGATCGTACGCGGGCTGCTCTTCCAGGAGCTGTCGACGTCGAACCGGCGGGGGCGGGAGTTCTTCCGGCGCGCGGCGGGGTAGCCTGGCCTACCCGTGCTGCGCCTCGAGGAACCGCTCGGCGTCGATCGCGGCCATGCAGCCCGTGCCGGCCGCCGTCACCGCCTGGCGGTAGCTCGGGTCCTGGACGTCGCCGCAGGCGAAGACGCCGGGCACGCTCGTCTCCGTCGTCCGTGGCCGGGTCACGATATAGCCGCGCTCGTCCATCTCGAGCTGGCCCGCGAAGAGCCCCGTGTTGGGCTCGTGGCCGATGGCGACGAAGACGCCCTGGGTCTCGAGCGTGTGGCGCTCGTGGGTGCGGGTGTCCTCGACCACCACGCCGGTGACCCCGCCGTTCTGCGGCTCGCCCAGGACCTCCTGCACGACCACGTTCCACACGAACTGGATCTTCGGGTTCCGCCGGGCGCGATCCTGCATGATCTTGGAGGCGCGGAGCTGGTCGCGGCGGTGGAGCACGCGCACGCGCGTCGCGTACTTGGTGAGGAAGTTCGCCTCCTCCATCGCCGTGTCGCCGCCGCCCACCACCACCACGTCCTTCTCCTTGAAGAAGAAGCCGTCGCAGGTGGCGCAGGCCGAGACGCCGTAGCCCATGAGCTTCTTCTCCGACGGCAGGCCGAGGAGCTTGGCGGTCGCGCCGGTCGCGATGATGAGCGTCTCGGCGCGGTGCTCCCTGCCGTCCACCGTCAAGCGAAACGGGCGAGCCGCGAGATCGGCGGCGGTCACGTCGCCGTAGAGGTAGCGCGTGCCGAAACGCGTCGCCTGCTTCTTGAAGATTTCCATCATCTCGGGGCCGAGGATGCCGTCGGCGAAGCCGGGGTAGTTCTCGACGTCCGTGGTGATGGTGAGCTGGCCGCCCGGCTGTGAGCCCTCGACGACCGTGGGGCAGAGGTTGGCGCGCCCGGCGTAGAGCGCGGCGGTCAGGCCGGCGGGGCCGGAGCCGAGGATCAGCAGGCGGTGCGCGTTCGCGTCGGACATGGCGAGGCGGCGGGGAATATAAGGACTCGGCAGCGCGGCGGCAACCGGCTCAGCGCGCGACGGCGCGCAGCATCGCCTCCGGATAGCGGAGCCCGGCGGCGGCGCCGGGCGGCAGGACGCCGTCGATCGCCGCCAGGTCCTCGGGCGTGAGCGTGACGGCGAGCGCGCCCACGTTCTCCTCGAGGTAGGTCCGCCGCTTCGTCCCCGGGATGGGGACGACGTCCGGGCCCCGGGCGAGCACCCAGGCAAGCGCGAGCTGCGAGGGCTTGCAGCCCTTGCGCGCGGCGAGAGCCTCCAGGTGCCGCACCAGGTCGAGGTTCTTCTGGAAGTTCTCGCCCTGGAAGCGGGGCGAGAGGCGACGGTAGTCGTCGGGCGCGAAGTCCGCGAAGCGCTTGATCTGCCCGGTGAGGAAGCCGCGCCCGAGCGGGCTGTAGGCGACGAAGCCGATCCCGAGCGCGCGGCACGTGGCGAGGATCTTCTCCTCCGGGTCGCGGCTCCAGAGCGAGTACTCGGTCTGGAGCGCGGTGACGGGGTGCACCGCGCACGCGCGCCGGAGCGTCTCGGGCCCCGCCTCCGAGAGGCCGAGCCAGCGCACCTTCCCCGCGCGCACGAGGTCGGCCATCGCGCCCACCGTGTCCTCGATCGGTGTGTTGGGATCCACGCGATGCTGGTAGTAGAGGTCGATCGTCTCGACGCCGAGGCGCTTCAAGCTCCCGTCGCACGCGGCGCGCACGTACTCGGGGCGGCCGTTGATGGCGCGCACCGTCGGGTCCTCGCCACGCACGATGCCGAACTTGGTGGCGACGACGACCCGGTCGCGCCGGCCGCGGATCGCGCGCCCGACCAGCTCCTCGTTGGTGTAGGGGCCGTACATGTCGGCCGTGTCGAGGAAGTCGACGCCCAGGTCGAGCGCGCGGTGGATGGTCGCGATCGACTCGCGGTCGTCGTGCGCGCCGTAGAACTCCGACATGCCCATGCAGCCGAGGCCGATGGCGGAGACGGTGGGGCCGAGGCGTCCGAGCTGCCGTCGTGGAATGGTCATGAGCGCACCATAGACTGTGGCGCGAGCCCAAGGAAGGCTGGTATAGGCGCGCACGCGATGGCGCGCGCGCGGCGGCTCACCCACACGGACCGGCGCGGGCGCGCCCGCATGGTCGACGTGTCGCCGAAGCCGGTCACACGGCGCGAGGCCGTCGCCCGCGGCGAGGTGCGCATGCGCGCGGCGACGCTCGCCCGCATCGCCGCCGGGGCGCTGCCCAAGGGCGACGTGCTGGGCGTCGCACGCCTGGCGGGCATCATGGCGGCCAAGCGGACGGCCGAGCTGGTGCCGCTCTGCCACCCCCTGCCGCTCGATCACGTCGCCGTCGATCTGGTGCCCGACCGCGCCGGCGGACGGGTACTGATCGAGGCGCGCGTGGCGGTCGAGGCACGCACCGGCGTCGAGATGGAGGCGCTCACCGCGGTCGCGGTCGCCGGCCTCGCCCTCTACGACATGTGCAAGGCGGTCGATCGCGAGATGATCCTCGGCACGATCCGCCTGGTGCGCAAGGCGGGCGGCCGCTCGGGCACTTTCGTCCGCCCCGGCGAGCGCTAGGAGTCCGTCCGGGTAATCATGGTGAGCGAGGCGAACGAGCCGGGGAGCGAGAGCGGCAAGCGCAGCGACGACCGACGAGGTGCGGCGCGCGGGACGCGCGCCGGGAGTTGGCCGCCGCAGGGGGGAGGAGCGAGCGCGCCGCTCGCAGCCCCCGGATCGTTCGCCGCAGCCACCATGATTACCCGGACGAACTCCTAGTGCGGCGCATCACGCTCAAGCCCGGGCGCGAGAGGCCGGTGCGCGGCGGGCACCCGTGGATCTTCTCGGGGGCGATCGCGGCGGGCCTCGAGGGCGCGGAGCCGGGCGAGCCGGTCGCGATCCACGCCGCGAGCGGGCGCTTTCTCGCCGCCGGCTACTGCAACCCGCGCACGCCGATCACGGTCCGTGTCCTCACGCTCGAGGAGGAGGCGGTCGAGGCGGCGCTGGTCGAGCGCCGCCTCGACCAGGCGCTGGCCCTCAGGCGCGCGACGCTGCCCGCCGACCTGTGCGCCCATCGCGTGCTGAACGGGGAGGGCGACCGGCTTCCGGGCGTGGTCGTCGATCGCTACGGCGACTTCCTCGTCTGCCAGTTCCTGACCGCGGGCGCGGCACGGCTCGCGCCGGCGGTGGTGGAGGGTCTCGGCAAGCGGCTCGCGCCGCGCGGCATCTTCGAGCGCAGCGAGGGCGCGGTGCGCACGGAGGAGGGGCTCGCGGGCGCGCGCGGCGTCCTCGCCGGCGAGGAGCCGCCGCCGCGCCTGCCGATCGAGGAGGACGGCGCGCGCTTCCTGGTCGACGTCCTGCACGGGCAGAAGACCGGCTTCTTCCTCGACCAACGCGAGAGCCGCGCGCGCGTGCGTGCGCTCGCCGCGGGCCGCCGCGTGCTGAACGCGTTTGCATATACCGGAGCGATCGGGATCAGGGCCGCGCTCGGCGGGGCCGCGGAGGTCGTGTCGGTCGACACCTCGCGCCCGGCGCTCGCCCTGGCCGAGGAGGCGTGGGCCGAAAACGGCCTTCCCGCCGCCCGAGGCCGCTTCGTCGTGGCCGACGTCTTCGAGTTCCTGCGCGAGGGCTCCGGGCCCTACGACCTGATCGTCCTCGACCCGCCGCCCTTCGTGCGCCGCCGGCGCGACCTCGCGCCCGGGCTGCGCGGCTACAAGGACGTGAACCTGCAGGCGCTCCGCCGCCTGGCGCCCGGCGGCTGGCTCCTCACCTCGTCGTGCTCGCAGCATCTCCCGCGGGCGGGGTTCCGCGAGGTCGTCGCGGCGGCGGCGGCCGACGCCGGGCGCGTCGTCGAGCTCGTGGCGGAGTGGGGGCACCCGCCCGATCACCCGGTCCTCCTCTCCCATCCGGAGGGGGAGTACCTGAAGGTGATGCTGCTGCGCGCGTGAATGGCGGGACAAGGTATCCCTCTGGCTCGCCGCCGCTGCTACTGCGGGTGGCGTGGAGGAGGAGGCACGGGCAGAGACCGGGCGCGGCACGCGTGAGCGGCTGCTGATCGCGGGTGGCGGCGCGTTGAGCGACGCCGAGCTGCTCGCGCTCGTGCTCGACGCGGGGACCGAGACCGACGCGGATCTCGATCTCGCCGAGCGCATGCTCCGCGCCGCCGGCGGCCTCGCGCGCCTCGACCGGCTCGATCGCCACGCGTGCGCCGCGCTCGGCCGCCTCTGGCCGCGCCGGGTGGCGCTCGTCCGCGCCGCCCTCGAGCTCGGCAGGCGCGCGGCCGCCGAGCCGCTCGCGGCGGGGAGCCCCGTGCGCGGCGCGGCGGCCGTCTACGGGCATTTCAGCGGCCGCCTTCCGCAGCTCGAGCGCGAAGTGTTCTACGTGCTCCTCCTCGACGGCAAGAACCGCGTGCAGGGCGAGGTGCGGGTCTCCGAGGGCTCGCTCACGGCGGCGCTCGTCCACCCGCGCGAGGTGTTCGTGCCGGCGATCCGCGCGGCCGCTGCCGCCCTGGTCCTCGTCCACAACCATCCGAGCGGCGACCCGACGCCGTCAGCCGAGGACTCGGCCATCACGCAGCGCCTGCGCCAGGTGGGCGAGCTGGTCGGCATCCGCGTGCTCGACCACGTGGTCATCGGCCGCGGCCGCTGGGCGAGCATGGCGGAGGAGGGGCGGTGGTGATCAGAACGGGATGTCGTCGTCCTCGGCCGCGGCCGGGGCGCCGACCGGCGGCTCCTCGGCGGCCGCCACGCCGCGCGGCGCCTCCGCGCCGCGCCCCCCGCCGCCCAGGAACTGCACACGCTGCGCGACGATCTCGGTGATGTAGCGGCGGTTGCCTTCCTTGTCGTCGTACTGGCGGGTGCGGATCGAGCCCTCGACGTAGACCTGCCGGCCCTTGGCGAGGTACTGGCCGCAGGTCTCCGCCTGCTTCCCCCACACCACCACGTTGTGCCACTCGGTGCGCTCCTGGCGCTGGCCCTCGGCATCGGTCCACACCTCGCTGGTCGCGACCGGGAAGCGCGCCACCGCGCGCCCGCTCGCCGTGAAACGCACCTCCGGATCCTTCCCGAGATTGCCAATCAACAGCGCCTTGTTCACCGACATGGCCCCGCCCTCCGTGGTCCGGGGACGATAGGCGCCTCCGCGCGACGAAGTCAACGGAGCGGGGCGCGTTTGTTGCCCCGCCGCACATTGAATTGACTTCCGCCGGGCCGCCCCGCTAATGTCGACGGGAATCGTGCCAGCTATTTCACGGGGTGAGGTGCGGGGCGGGGAGGTGGGAAGCACCGCCTCGGTCCTTCTCTCCGCCCTGAAGCTGGTCCTCGTCGCGATCCACACGGTCATCCTCGCGCCCGTGGTGGTGGCGCTCGCGGTCCTCGACCAGCGCGCCGGCTATCGTATCTGCCAGCTCTGGGTGCGTCTCAACCTGCTCATCTATGGCCTGCGCGTCCGGGCCACCCGGCTCGCCCCTCTCGACCCGTCGCTGGCCCACGTCTTCATGTCCAACCACCGCAGCCAGCTCGACATCCTGGCCATGGTGAAGGCGCTCGAGGACTTCCAGCTCCGCTGGGTGGCCAAGGTCGAGTTGACCCGCGTGCCCCTCTTCGGCTGGGCCCTCAAGCACAGCGGGCACATCATCATCGACCGCCGCAACCACGTGCAGGCGATCGCCAGCCTGCGCACCGCGCGCACCAAGATGCTCGAGGGCGTCTCGGTCATGATCTTTCCCGAGGGCACCCGCGCCACGCTCGACGGACCGCTCCTCCCCTTCAAGAAGGGGGGCTTCATGCTCGCGCTCGAGACCGGCTTCCCGATCGTGCCGATCGCCGTGCGCGGGAGCGGCGAGCTCCTGCCGCGCGGCTCCTGGCAGCCCGCCTCGGGCGAGATCGAGGTGATCGTCGGTGCGCCCATCCCGGTCGAGGGCGTCGACCGGGACGAGCTGATCGAGCGTGTACGGGCCTTCATGGTGGCTCAGCTCGGCGCCCGCGCCGGCACGGCGGATCCCCCGACCGCGGCCGCGCTATGAGCGGCGGCAACGGCACCGGCGCGCCGCTGCGCGTGATCCCGCTCGGCGGGCTGGGCGAGATCGGTCTCAACCTCCTCGTCCTCGAGCACGGCGACACCGCGATCGCCATCGACTGCGGCGTCATGTTCCCCGATGCGTCGATGCCGGGCATCGACGTCGCCATCCCGGACGTGACCTACCTCCGCGGCCTGGGCGAGCGCTTCCGGGCCATCTTCCTGACCCACGGCCACGAGGATCACATCGGCGCGCTGCCCTACGTGCTCGCCGAGCGTGCGGTGCCGGTCTACGGCACGCCGCTCACGCTCGGCTTCGTGCGCGAGCGGCTGGGCGAGCACGGCATCTCGCCCACGCTCGCCGCCTACGGCGCGGAGCCGTGCCGGGTGGGGCCGTTCGCGGTCGAGCCCTTCGCGATGACGCACTCGATCCCCGACTCGGTCGGGCTCGCGATCCGCACCCCGGTCGGCATCGTCGTCCACACCGGGGACTTCAAGCTCGACCAGACGCCGCTCGACGGGCGGCTCCCGGACATCGGGCGGCTAGCCGAGCTCGGCGCCGAGGGTGTGGCGCTCCTCTTCTCCGACTCGACCAACGTCGAGCATGCCGGCATCACGCCCTCGGAGCGGAGCGTGGGCGCGGAGCTGGAGGTGATCTTCCGCCAGGCGACGGGGCGCGTGCTGGTCACCACCTTCTCGTCGCACATCCATCGCATGCAGCAGGTGATCGACCTCGCGGCCCGCTTCGGACGGAAGGTGGCGCTGGTGGGGCGGAGCCTGGTCGTGCACGTGGGCGTGGCGCGCGATCTCGATCTCCTCCAGGTCCCCGAGGGGACGCTCGTCGACCTCGCCCGGGCGCGCGACCTCCCGCGCGAGCAGGTCGCGCTCATCACCGCCGGGAGCCAGGCCGAGGCCGCCTCGGCGCTCGTCCGCATCGCGATGGGCGACCACGCGCTCGTCAGGCTCGACCCGGGCGACGTGGTCGTGCTCTCCTCGCGCATCATCCCGGGCAACGAGCGCGCCATCTCGAGCCTGATGAACCACCTCTACCGGCGCGGCGCCGTCGTCCTCCACGACCGGATGGCGCGGGTGCACGTCTCCGGGCACGCCTCGCAGGAGGAGCTGAAGCTCGTGCTGAACCTCGTCCGCCCGCGGCACTTCGTGCCCGTGCACGGCGAGTACCGCCACCTGGTGCGTCACCAGCGCCTGGCGATGGAGGTCGGCGTCCCGGCGGAGGGCTGCCATCTCCTCGAGGACGGGGACGTGCTCGAGCTGGACGACGCCGGTGCCCGGCGCGCCGAGCGCGTCATTGCGGGGCGGGTCTTCGTCGACGGCAAGGGCATCGGCGACGTCAAGGACGTCGTCCTGCGCGACCGCCGCCATCTCTCCGAGGACGGTCTCGTGCTCGCCGTGCTCGCCATCCACCAGAGATCGGGCGAGATCGTAGCGGGCCCCGACCTGGTGTCGCGCGGCGTCGTGGGCGAGGAGGCGAGCCCGGAGGTGCTGGACGCGGCCCGCGGCGCGGTGATGGAGGCGCTCGTCGCGCTCAACCCCGAGTCCCGCACCGACCCTGCGGAGGTGAAGGAGGAGATCCGGCGCGCGCTGCGCCGCTACTTCAAGCGCCTCGACCGCCGGCCCGTGATCCTCCCTTTCGTGATGGAGATGTAGTAGAGACGTCAGGTTCGGAGGGGCGGGGGGGTGATGAGGTCGATCGAGGCGGCGGTGGCCTGATGGCGACCCGGCGGCCGCCGGCCATGCCCGCGGCGCACCTGATCCGCGAGGCCGAGGCCATCTCGGCGGGCGCGGTGGCGGTCTTCCTCGCGCTCAGCTTCCTCTCGTTCTCGCCCGACGCGCCGCAGGCGAACCTGGGCGGGCCGGTGGGGCACGCGCTCGCCGGGACCGCGCGGGGCGCCCTCGGCGTGGCGGCGTACCTCTTCCCGCTCTACCTCGGCTACTTCACCGTCGCGCTTCTCCGGCGCGGGGCGGCTGGCTTCGGCGGGCTCCGGCTGGTGGGCGCGGCGCTCCTGGTGGCGAGCATCGCGGCGCTCGCGGGGCTGCTCAGCAGCGGGCGCGGCGGCTGGCTCGGGGGCTTCGCCGGTGTCGCGCTCGGCGACCTCCTGGGCGCGCCCGGGGCCCTCCTCCTCCTCGCCGTCGTGCTGGTGGTTGCGTTCGTGCTCGCGACCGGCGTCTCGGCGATCGAGGCGTCGGGCCGGGCCGCGCGCTGGGTGGCAGCGACGGTGCCCGCGGGCGCCCGCCGCCTGCGGCGCGGTCCGTCCCCGGCCGAGGTGTCGCCGGAACCCGGGCCCGCACGCCGGGCGAAGCTGCCCATCCTCCTGGACGACGCCCTCGATCCGCCGCCCGAGGCCCCCGCCGACCGGCCACCCCCCATCATCCGCGAGCCCGAGCACCGCCCCGAGCCGCCCCGCCGCGCCCGGCGCTCCGAGCTGCAGGAGGAGCTGTTCGCCGAGGACACCTACCGCCTCCCGGCGCACAACCTGCTCGACCCGCCCGTGCGCACGGCGCAGCCGCTCGACGAGGCCGCGCTGCATACCAGCTCGCGCATCCTCGAGACGAAGCTCGCCGACTTCCAGGCGATCGGCAGAGTGGTCGCGGTGCGCCCGGGGCCGGTGATCACGACCTTCGAGTTCGAGCCGGCGGCGGGCGTCAAGGTGAACCGCATCGTGACGCTGGCCGACGATCTCTCGATGGCGCTCCGCGCGCTCTCGGTCCGCGTGCTGGCCCCCATCCCGGGCAAGCCCGTGGTCGGCATCGAGGTCTCCAACCCGCGCCGCGAGAAGGTCCTCATCCGCGAGCTCATCGAGAGCGTCGAGTACGAGCACGCCGACTCGAAGCTCGCCCTCGCGCTCGGCAAGGACACGACCGGGAACGTGGTGGTCGCCGACCTGGCGCGCATGCCGCATCTCCTCGTCGCGGGCGCCACCGGCACCGGCAAGTCGGTGTCGATGAACGCCATGATCATGAGCATCCTCTACAAGAGCTCGCCGCGCGACGTGCGCTTCATCATGATCGATCCGAAGATGCTCGAGCTGTCGATCTACGAGAACATCCCGCACCTGCTCGTGCCGGTGGTGACCGACCCGAAGAAGGCGGCCGCGGCGCTCGGCAACATCGAGCGCGAGATGGACGTGCGCTACCGGCTGCTGCACGAGAAGGGCGTGCGCAACATCGACAGCTACAACCGGCTCCTGCGCGAGACCGCGGGCGACAAGGACGCGCCCGCGTCCCCCGAGAGCCTGCCGCACCACCACCTGCCGCGCATCATCATCATCATCGACGAGCTGGCCGACCTCATGATGATGGTCGGGCGCGAGGTCGAGGAGTCGATCACGCGTCTCGCGCAGAAGGCGCGCGCCGCCGGCATCCACCTGATCCTCGCCACCCAGCGCCCCTCGGTGGACGTCATCACCGGCCTCATCAAGGCGAACTTCCCGGCCCGCATCTCCTTCCAGGTGACCTCGCGCACCGACTCGCGTACCATCCTGGACGCGATCGGCGCCGAGCGCCTGCTCGGCGAGGGCGACATGCTCTTCCTGCCGCCCGGCACGGCGCGCGTGCAGCGCCTGCACGGCGCCTTCGTGTCCGACGGCGACGTCCACCGCGTGGTCGACTTCATCAAGCGGCAGGAGGAGCCGCGCTACGAGATGGAGCTGCTCGAGGGCGGCGACGGGGAGGAGGGCGAGGGCGAGGACGGCGAGGACCTCTCCGACGAGATGTACGACCAGGCGGTGCGGCTCGTCACCGAGCACCGCCAGGCGTCGATCTCCTGGCTCCAGCGCCGGCTGCGCGTCGGGTACAACCGCGCCGCACGCATGATCGAGCGCATGGAGCGGGAAGGCGTCGTCTCGTCGCCCGGGGCGAAGGGGCGCGAGGTGATCGCGCGGGGGATCGAGGACTAGGAGGGCGGCTCAGCCCTGCCCGGGGAACCTGCGCGGCCCGCCGGCCGATCTCCCGCGGAGAGGCGTCCTCCTTGGTGCCGAGGCCGTAGACGGCGTCGTCTGCCGCCAAGTGCTGCGTTGACGGTCCGACCCGTATCCATCCATGATGTGTCCATGATCGACGTGCGCCTCATCCGTTGCCTGTCCCTTTCCCTCACCGTCGCGCTCCTACCCGGCGGCAGCGTCGTCGCGGCCGCGGCGAAGATCACGGTGCGTCCCGGGATGTCGATCCAGGACGCGATCGACGCCGCCCCGCCGGGTGCGACGATCAAGGTCGAGCCCGGCACGTATCACGAGCCGGGCGCGGCGCGGGCGCTCACCATCACCAGGAACGGCATCAAGCTCGTGGCCGCCCGGCACGGCAAGCAGCCAGTCGTGCTCGAGCAGTCGGGCACCCAGACGCACGGGATCTGGGTCTCGCCGCCCGACACGCTCGATCCGGCCGACGACGAGCTGCCCCCGTGCGGCGAGAGCGGCCGGCGCCTCCAGGGGTTCCAGCTGAGCGGCTTCACGGTCCAGGGGTTCTCCGGTTTCGGCGTCTACCTGGCGTGCGTCGATGGCTTCCGCCTCCGCGACAACACCGCGAGGCGGAACCTCACCTATGCGATGTTTCCCGTGCGCTCGACGGACGGCCGCCTGTGGCGCAACGTCGCCTCGGGCACGCACTCCGACGCCTGCCTCTACGTCGGGCAGAGCGAGCGTGTCCTCGTCGACCACAACCGCGCCACCGATTGCCAGATCGGGCTCCAGATCGAGAACAGCCGCCATGTCCGCATGCGCGACAACCAGGCCGTCGGCAACACCGCCGGGATCATCATCGACGTGATCGACGAGCGGCAGACGACGGTCGAGGCCGACAACAGCGTCACCGGCAACCTGGTCCAGGACAACAACCGGCCCAACAGTGCGCCACCGGACGCGGAGACCTCGGAAATCCCGCCGGGGATCGGGATCATCCTCGATGGCGCAGACCGCACGCTGCTGGCGCGCAACCGGATCGAGGGGAACCAGTTCACGGGCTTGACGCTCGTCGACTTCTGCACGGGCAGGCCCGGCGCCTGCGCGAACCCGGGGCTCGGGATCGACCCCCGGCCCGACGGGAACCTCGTGATCGACAACACGTTCGCGGGCAACGCCACCGACGTCATCTATCTCCCCGGCGGCGGCGAGGGGAACTGCTTCGCCCGCAACCGGCCGGGTGAGCTGAAGGTCCTCGGCGGCCCGTTGCCCGCCTGCCACTGAGGCGCGGGGCGCTGGCGCATGGGGACGGGGGTCTCCGCCTTCGTCTCCCCGCTCGTCCCCGAATGCCGGCGCGACAGGCCTCGGGACCGGGTGTCGAGCGGGCGGCGGAGCGCTTGCGAGGCGAGCGGGAAACGGTGAAGCTGGGCGGCCGAGCATGCGGGTCTTCCTGCCGATCCTTCTCGCGCTGGCGCTCGCGGCCGGCCCGGCCGCGGACGACGCGCTCGGGCACGCCCTCGCCCGCCTCCAGAGCCGCTACGAGACCACCCGCACCCTCACCGCCGACTTCCGCCAGTCGGTCGAGTCGCCTACGCTCGGCTCGCCGCTCGAGTCGCACGGCACGGTCGCCTTCGAGAAGCCGAACCGCATGCGTTGGGACTACGCGGCGCCCGACCGCCAGCTCATCATCGGCGACGGCAAGACGCTCTGGATCTACCAGCCCGAGGAGAAGCAGGTGATCAAGGCGCCGCTCGCCGAGGCGTTCCAGGCGCGTACGCCGATCAGCTTTCTCGGCGGCCTCGGGCGCGTCGAGCGCGACTTCCAGGCGAGCCTCGAGCGCGACGAGCCCGCGCGCTGGGTGCTCCACCTGGTGCCACGCAAGGACGCCGGCATCGGCGCGCTCACGCTCGTGGTGCGCAAGGCCGACGCCGCGGTCGAGGAGGCGCGCGTCACCGATCCGCTCGGTACGACGACGCGCATCGCCTTCGCGCACGAGCGCCGCAACGTCCCCCTCGACGGCGCGCTCTTCCGTTTCACGCCCCCGCCCGGGGTTGACGTGGTCCGCCCCCCCGCCTATTGACGGGCCCCCGAAATGCCTGCCTTCGACGTGGTCTGCCGCGTCGATCTCCAGGAGGTCGACAACGCGATCCAGCAGACGCTGCGCGAGATCGCACAGCGCTTCGATTTCAAGAACCAGCCGGCCGAGGTGCGGCGCGAGGAGACGGCCATCCACCTGCACGCCGCCGACGACTTCAAGCTGCGTGCGCTCGCCGACATCCTGCGCGAGAAGATGGGGCGGCGGCAGGTGCCGCTCCGGGCGCTCCAGTTCGGCACCCCGGAGCCCGGGCCCGCCGGCACCGCCAAGCTGCGCGTCGACCTCCAGCAGGGTATCGCGACCGACAAGGCGCGCGAGATCGTGAAGCTGGTGAAGGACACCAAGCTCAAGGTGCAGGTCGCCATCCAGGGCGATCAGGTGCGGGTCACGGGCAAGAAGAAGGACGAGCTGCAGGCGATCGTCAAGCTCCTGCGCGAGCGCGACCTCGGCATCGCCGTGCAGTTCGCGAACTTCCGTGACTGAACCCCGCCGCGTCCACCTCCTCACCCTCGGGTGCCCCAAGAACCGGGTCGACGGCGAGGTGATGCTCGGCGTGCTCGCCCGCCGCGGGCACGAGCTGGTCCTCGACCCCGAGGCAGCCGACGTGCTGGTGGTGAACACGTGCAGCTTCATCCAGCCCGCCAAGGAGGAGTCCATCGAGGCCATCCTCGACCTGGCGCGCGTGAAGGCCGCGCGCGCCGGCCGGCGCCTGGTCGTCACCGGCTGCCTCGCCCAGCGCTACGCCGACGAGCTCAGGGCGGCGCTCCCCGAGGTCGACGTGTTCGTCGGCACGGGCGACCTCCTGCGCATCGCCGACGCGGTGGAGGCGCCGGCGGCGGACGGCCCCGTTGTCTACCGCGGCGCGCAGCACGTCCTCCCCCGCCGGGAGCTCACCCAGCGGGTGCGCGCGGGCGCCTGGTGGACCGCCTATCTCAAGGTTTCCGAGGGCTGCGATCACACCTGCAGCTTCTGCATCATCCCCAGGATCCGCGGCCGGCACGAGAGCCGGCCGATGGACGACGTGCTCGAGGAGGCGGCGGCGCTCGCCGCCGACGGCGCCCTCGAGCTGAACCTCGTCGCCCAGGACCTGACCGCCTACGGGCGGGACCGGCGCGACGGCACCTCGCTCGCCAGGCTCCTCCGCGCGCTCGCCGTGCGCGTGCCCGCCGTGCGCTGGCTGCGGCTCCTCTACGCCTACCCGGCCTCGGTCACCGACGAGCTGCTCGAGGTGATCGCGACCGAGCCCGCCGTCTGCAAGTACCTCGACATGCCCCTCCAGCACATCTCCGACCGCATGCTCCGCGCCATGCGCCGCGAGCGGAGCGGGGCGGCCATACGCCGGCTCCTGGCCCGCGTCCGGGCCGCCGTCCCGGGCGTCGCGCTGCGCTCCGCGTTCATCGTGGGCTTCCCGGGCGAGACCGAGGACGACGTGCGCGCCCTGTGTGACTTCCTCGAGGAGGCAGAGTTCGAGCGCGTGGGCGTGTTCACCTACTCCCGGGAGGAGGGCACGGCGGGCGCCACCCTTCCCGACCAGGTCGCGGAGGCCGCGAAGCGCGAGCGCCGGGCGCGGGTCATGGCCGTGCAGGCGCGCGTCGCAGCGCGCCGGGCGGCGGCGCAGGTGGGGCAGGGGGTGGAGGTGCTGGTCGAGGACGCCCGCGGGCGTGTCCTGGTTGGCCGGACGCGGACGCAGGCCCCCGAGATCGACGGCGTCATCCGCCTGGTCGGGCAGGCCACGCCGGGCACGATCGTCCGGGCGGCAGTCACGGGCTCCGACACCTACGATCTCCGCGGCGAGGTGCGCGAAGATTCCAATTGACACGTCCCTGCCCCGGGCGCATATTCCCGGCCCCCTTGGAGGCCGCCCACATGCGCAAGACGTTTCTCAAGAAGGCCCGTGAGACTCTGCAGGAGATGCGGGCCCAGCTGCTCCGCAACGTGCAGGCAGAGCTGCACGAGGGACGCGAGCAGTCCAAGGACGAGGGCATGGACACCTACGACCTCGCGAGCGATGCGCGCGACCGCGAGATCAATCTCATCCTGACCGACCGCGACCGCGACAAGCTGCAGGCGATCGACGACGCCCTCGCCCGTATCGACGACGGCAGCTACGGCGTGTGCGAGAGCTGCGAATCCGACATCGCCGAGGGGCGGCTCGAGGCACTGCCCTTCACCCGGCTCTGCGTCAACTGCCAGGCCGAGCGGGAGAAGGAAGCAAAGACCATGAAGCGCTTCGAGGAGGACCGGACCTACCGGCGCCTGGCGACGAGCGAGAGCGACGAAGAGGGGAGCTAGCGGGGCGCGGCCGCTTGCGTTGGGCGCGGCGCGGGAGCGGAGCCGCCCTCTCCGCTTCGGCTGCGCCGGCCCCGCGAGCAACCCCGACTGCGCGGGCGTGCCGGCGCAGAGGCGCTGCGAGGGCGGCCCCGCCCCCGCGCCGGGCCGCGGCGCACGCAACGGGCCGCGCCCCGCTCGGCTAGAGGCCTATGGGGCGGCCGGCGCGGCCGAGGATCCAGAGGATGCCGAGGGAGACGACGAGGGTGAGGGCGGCGCGGGTGGTGTCCTGGGCCTGGATGCGCTCGAGGCCGCGCAGCATCAGGTAGGCGGAGTAAACGAGGGCGAGGCTGCCCACGAAGGGCAGCCAGGCGACCACCAGGGGAGCCCAGGCGTACGCCACCACCCGGAAGGTGGGCTCGTAGCCGGCGCGGCCCTCGAACAGGTTCTGCGCCACCACCACGAGCAGCGCCGCAAGGACGAACGCCGCGACCATCTGGCCGACGAAGCTCCCGATCATGCCGCGCAGCCCGGCGGCGAAGAGGAGATGGCCGACCGCATTGATCGCAGCGCAGAGGGCGAGGAAGAGGCTCGGCTCGCCGAGGCCGCCCGTCTGGGGCATGTCGGCGAAGAAGCCGTGGGGCGCCGTGACCACGCGTTGCCAGAGCTCGGGAAAGGCCTCGATCCCCGCTCGGGGCTCGGACTCCGTGGTCGCCATGCGGCCCTCCTTATAGGGGGTGCCCGCTGCGGCCGTCCAGAGGCGCGAGGGTGAGCTGGGCCGCGCTGCGCGCCGACGCGCTCGCCTGCCACGCGGCCGCGCTGGCAGCCGTGGAGCTGGGCATACTCGTCCGTAGGGGCCTCGAGCGCGCCGGCGGCAGAATCCGGCTCCGCGGCCGAGGCGGCGAGCTGCTCGCCGAGCACGCCGGGCGGGTGCTCGTGGTGGGTGCCGGCAAGGCGGGGCTCGCCATGGCCCGCGCCGCCGCGGCGGTCCTGGGCGATGCCTGCGCGGGCGGCCTCGTGATCGTCCCGCACGGGGCCGCCGGACCCTGCCCCCGGGGGATCGAGGTCGCGACCGGAGCGCATCCGGTACCCGACGGCGCGGGCGCAGCGGCGACGGCGCGCCTGCTCGCGGCGGTCGCTGCGGCCGACGCGGGGACGCTCGTGCTGGTCGTCCTCTCCGGCGGCGCCTCGTCCCTCCTGGTGGCGCCCGCGGCGGGACTCACGCTCGATGACAAGCAGGCCCTTGCCGCACGACTCCTCGCGAGCGGCGCGGACATCACCGACGTGAACGTCGTGCGCAAGCACTGCTCGCGCGTCAAGGGCGGCGGGCTCGCGCGTCAGGCGGCGCGGGCGGGCGGTCTCTGGACCCTCGTCCTCTCGGACGTGGTGGGCGACGACCCGGCGACCATCGCCTCCGGCCCCACCGTCGGCGACCCGAGCACGTTCCGGGATGCGGCGGCGGTCCTGGCGCGGTACCTCGCGCCGGAGGACGTGCCCGTGGCGGTACGCGCCCACCTGGAGCGCGGCGCGGCGGGCGCCGCCCCGGAGACCGTGAAGCCTGGCGACTCCGCCCTGGCGCGCGCGGCGACGGTCGTCGTCGGCGGGAACCACGAGGCGGTGGCCGCCGCGGCGGCCGCGGCCGCCGCGCGCGGCTACGCGGCCGAGGTCGTTCCCGAGCCGCTCGCAGGAGACGCGGCCCGGGCGGGGCAGGTGCTGGCCGCGCGCCTGTGCGCGGCGCGCGCGGGGGCCTTCGCCCTCGTCGCGGGGGGCGAGACCACGGTGCGCGTCCGCCCGGGCGGGCGCGGCGGGCGCGCGCAGCAGCTCGCGCTCGCCGCAGCCGTGGCGCTCGAGGGCGAGCCGTGCGTCCTCCTCGCCGCCGGCACCGACGGGGTCGATGGGCCGACCGACGCGGCCGGGGCGTGCGTCGACGGGGGGACCGTCGCGCGCGCGCGGGCGCGCGGCCTCGACCCCGCGGCGGCCCTCGCGGCGACCGACAGCCATCCGCTCCTCGACGCGACCGGGGATCTCCTCCGCACCGGGCCCACGGGCACGAACGTCGCCGATCTGGTGGTGGCGCTCCGCGCCGCGTGCTAAGGGGGCCGGCGCATGGGCGCCGACGCCGGCAACGTCTCGGAACTGTTCGTCTCCTTCCAGGGCGAGGGCCTGCACGCGGGTCGCCGGCAGCTCTTCGTGCGCCTCGGGGGCTGCCCACTCCGCTGCCGCTACTGCGACGAGCCGGAGAGCCTGGTCCCGGTCGCCGAGTGCCGCATCCTCGGTCCCGACGGCATGCGCCGCCGGGCGAACCCCTTCTCGCCCGCCGCGCTCGACGCCGAGGTGAGGGCGCTCGCCGCCGCCGCGCCGCCGCTGCATGCGCTCGCCGTGACGGGGGGCGAGCCGCTGGCGCAGGCGGACTTCCTGGCCGCCTGGCTCGCGCTCCGCACGGGCACGCTCCCCGTGCTGCTCGAGACGGCGGGCATCCTGCCCGTGCGGCTCGGGCGCGTGCTCCCCTGGGTGGCGATCGTGAGCTTCGACGTAAAGTGCCCGAGCAACACGGGCGAGCGCGCGCGTTGGGACGAGCACGAGGGCTGCCTGCGGGCGGCCGTCGCCGCGGGCCGCGAGGTGTACGTGAAGATGCCGGTCGACGAGGGGACGGTGCCGGAGGAGGTGGAGCGCGGGGCGCGGCTGGTCGCCGAGACCGCGCCGGGCGCGCCGCTCTTCCTGACCCCGCTCACCGAGCCCACGACGCCGCGGCTCACCATCGGCGCGGGCACGCTCGAGCGCCTGCACGCGCTCGCGAGCCGCGTCCATCCCGACGTGCGGGTCCTCCCGCAGCTCCACAAGGTGCTCGGCATCCCGTGACGGCGAAAGCGCGTCGGGGAGCACCGCGGCCCGCCACGCTCATCCCCGGGGACGGCATCGGCCCCGAGGTGATCGACGCGGCCGTGCGGGTGATGGCGGCGGCGGGCGGCCGCATCGCCTGGGACGTGCAGCCGGCCGGCAAGGAGGCCTTCGAGAAGATGGGGACCGCGATTCCCGAGGCGCTCCTCGCCTCGATCCGCCGCACCTGTGTCGGGTTGAAGGGCCCGCTCGAGACGCAGATCGGCCGCACGGGCTACCGCAGCGTGAACGTCGCGCTCCGGAAGACCTTCGACCTGTTCGCCAACGTGCGGCCGATCCGGAGCCATCCCGGGGTGCGCACGGCGTTCTCGGGCGTCGACCTCGTGGTCGTGCGCGAGAACACGGAGGACCTCTACTCGGGCATCGAGCACACGATCGCGCCCGGCGTGGTGGAGAGCGTCAAGGTGATCACCGCGCGCGCCTCGCGGCGCATCGCGCGCTTCGCGTTCGACCTTGCCCGCCGCGAGCGCCGCCGCAAGGTCGTCGCCATCCACAAGGCGAACATCATGAAGCTCTCCGACGGCCTCTTCCTCGCCTGCGCCCGGCAGGTCGCGAAGCGCCACCCCCGCATCCACTACGGGGAGCTGATCGTCGACAACGCCTGCATGCAGCTCGTGCTCCGCCCGCAGGAGTTCGACGTGCTCCTGCTCGAGAACCTCTACGGCGACATCGTCTCCGACCTGTGCGCGGGCCTGGTGGGCGGGCTCGGCCTCGTACCGGGCGCCAACCTGGGCGCGCGCCACGCCATCTTCGAGGCGGTGCACGGGACCGCACCCGACATCGCCGGGAAGAACAAGGCGAACCCGCTCGCGGCGGTCCTCTCGGGCGCCCTGCTCCTCCGCCACGTGGGCCAGCGCCGGGCGGCGGACCGCATCGAGCGCGCCGTCTCCCGGCTGCTGCGCGAGGGGCGGCACCGCACGCGCGATCTGGGCGGCACGGCCGCGACCAACGCGGTCACGGAGCGGCTGATCGCGCTCCTCTAGCGCCGGCTCTTGGTGACGCGCCGTGACACGGGGCGCGACCGAGGTATAGAATTCGAGCCATGGCGAACGCTCTCGCCCGGCGACGTGCCGCGCTCGCCGCGCTTGCCCGCGAGACGCTCGACCTGCTCGTGGTGGGCGGCGGCATCAATGGCGCCGGCATCGCGCGCGACGCGGCGATGCGCGGGCTCCGGGTGGGGCTCGTCGAGCGCGGCGACCTCGCCTCGGGCACCTCGAGCCGGTCGTCGAAGCTGATCCACGGCGGGCTCCGCTACCTGGAGCAGGGCGACCTGCGCCTCGTGCTCGAGGCGGTGCGCGAGCGCGAGCGCCTGCAACGCCTCGCCCCGCACCTCGTGCGGCCGCAGGAGTTCGTCTTCCCGCTCTACCGGGGCGGGCCGCTCGGGCCCCTCAAGCTCGCGGCCGGTCTCTGGGCGTACGATCTCCTCGCCGGCTTCTGGAACGTGCGCCGGCATCGCATGCTCTCGCCGAGGGCGGTTGCCGAGGCCGAGCCGGCGCTCCTGCGCGACGGGCTCTGCGGCGCGGGCCAGTACTGGGACTGCCGCACCGACGATGCGCGCCTCGTGCTCGAGACCGCGCTGTCCGCCGCCGCCGAGGGCGCGCTCATCGTCTCCTACGCCGAGGTCGCCGGCTTCGTGAAGGAGGGCGGGCGGATCGCCGGCGCGCGCGTCGTCGATCGGCTCGGCAGCGGTGAGGTGATCGCGCGCGCACGGGTGGTGGTGAATGCGGCCGGGCCGTGGGTCGATCGGGTGGCCGCGCTGGACGTGCCCGAGACGCCCCCGCGGCTCCGGCTCACCAAGGGCGTGCACGTGGTGGTGCCCCGCGAGCGGGTCGGGAACCGCGCCGCGGTCGTGCTCAATGCGGTCGCCGACCGCCGGGTGATGTTCGTCATCCCCTGGGGCGCGCACACGCTCGTCGGCACGACGGATACCGACCACCCCGGCGGGCCCGACGTGCCGCCCACGGTCGAGCCCTCGGACGTCGCCTACCTGCTCGACACGGTGAACCACTACTTCCCCGCGGCGCGCCTCGCGTCCGGCGACGTGGTGAGCGCGTTCGCGGGCCTCCGGCCCCTGATCGCGCCGCGCGGCAAGGCGACGATGTCGCCCTCCGCCGTGTCGCGCGAGGAGGAGGTCTTCACCTCCGCCTCGGGGCTCGTCTCGATCGCGGGCGGCAAGCTCACCACCTACCGGCTGGTGGCGAGGACGGTGGTCGATCGCGTCGTCGACGCGCTCCGCGCCGCGGGCGATCGGCGCCGCTTCCGGCCCTCCCGCACCGGCGAGGTGCCGCTGCCGGGCGGCGCCGCGCCGCCGACCACGCTCGCCGGGGCGGCGCTCTCGCGCGACGGCCACGGGGTGGCGCCCGCCGTGATCGACCATCTGGCCGGCCGCTACGGCACCCGGCTCGACGAGGTGCTGGAGCTGGTCGCGCGCGATCAGCGCCTGGGCGAGCCGATCGTCGCCGGCCTCCCGGACCCGCGCGCCGAGGTGGTGGAGGCGGTCGAGCGCGAGTGGGCCCTCACGCTCGAGGACGTCATGCGCCGCCGCACCCAGGTCGCGCTGCGCGATGCGAGCGCGGGCGCCACGGCGGCCGACGACGTGGCTGCGCTCATGGCGCGCCCGCTCGGCTGGGACGCGGAGGCCTCGCGCGCGGCCGCGCGCCAGTACGCCGAGGCCGCCGAGGCCGTGCGCCGCCGGTGGCGGTGAAGCGCGCGCCGGCGCGCCGTCTCGACGTCGCGCGCGAGAGCACGACGGCCCGCAAGGCGCGTGCGCGCGCCATCGCGCGTGCGCTCGCCCGCGCCTACCCCGACGCGTGGTGCGCGCTCCACTACCGGACCCCGTGGGAGCTGGTGGTGGCGACCATCCTCTCGGCGCAGTGCACCGACGCGATGGTGAACCAGGTGACGCCCGTGCTCTTCGCCGAGTTCCCGTCGCCGGCCGCGCTCGCCGCGGCGCCTTCGGTGCGCGTCGAGCAGCTCATCAAGCGCACCGGCTTCTTCCGCCAGAAGACGAAGTCCATCCAGGCAACCGCGCGTGCCGTCGCGGAGCGGCACGGCGGCCAGGTGCCCGATTCGATGGAGGCGCTCACCGAGCTGCCCGGCATCGGGCGCAAGACGGCGAACGTCGTCCTCGGCACCGCGTTCGGGAAGCCCGCGATCTTCGTCGACACGCACGTCCGCCGGCTGGCGAACCGCCTCGGGCTCACCGTGGAAGACGACCCCGACAAGATCGAGCGCGACCTGCAGGCGCTCCTCCCGCCGAAGGAGTGGACCGCGTTCGCGCACCGCCTGATCCATCACGGGCGGCGCGTGTGCGTGGCGCGGAAGCCGCGCTGCAGCGTGTGCCCGGTGCTGCGCTGGTGCCCGCAGATTGGGGTGAGGGCCTCGGCGTAGGTGCGGTGGGCGGGGCGCGACGGCCGTCCGCGCTCCAAGCACGGGCCGGGACGGCGATTTGCCTACGCGCTGCAATCCACGACGATTCGCGGGCGGGGCTTCGGGAACCGGGCTTTCGGTTTCTTCGAAAACCTGGCAGACGCGTCCCAAGGGCTTCCAGCAGTCGGTCGTCGCCCGTGGCACCCTGTGGAAGGACAAGACTGGGAGTGACGGAGTGCGCGTAGAAGACCAAGAACACATCCGGTTCCCATGGGCCCTTGTCGGTTGTGCGAATCTCCACCCTCGTCAGACCAGACCAGGCAACGCGGCGCTCCTCGCCGGCGGGATCGGTCGCCACGATCTCACGATCAGTGACGCTCACGCGGAATAGCGACTCCGGCACGAGGGAGCGTCTGAACGCCCACCGAATGACGAGCACGAGTGCCACCAGAAGTGGCACGAGAATGACCGCGGTCTTCAGGGGGGTGCCTCGCTTCATCGCCTGCGGTACCCAAGACCCCCCTACACCGCTACCCCCACCACCCACCCCAGCACGAGCCCGATCACGCATGCGAGGATACCCAGGCCCGCCAGCTCGAGCGCGGCCCGCACGGGCGGCTCCCTGGTGACCCACGTCTTGCCGGCGCCGGTGGCGAGCAGGGTCACCACCGCAATGACCGCCGCGGCGGCGAAGGCCCGGCGCGGGGTCGCCGCGAACGCGTACGGGACGAGGAGCAGGAAGGCGCCCAGCTGGTAGGCGAGGCTCGTCACCAGGCCCACGCGGATCGGCGAGTCGAACACCTCCTCGGCCAGGCCCAGCTCCTCGCGCGACATGACCCGCAGCCAGAGCTCCGGGCTCGAGGTGACCCGCCGGACGATGATGTCGACCTCGTCGGGGCTGAAGCCGAGCTTCTGGTAGATCTCCCGGATCTCCTGGCGCTCGTGCTCGGGCATGTTCTCGATCTCCCAGGCCTCGCGGGCGATCTCGGCCTGGAAGAAGGCGCGCTGGGACTTGGAGGACACGAAGGCCCCGACCCCCATGGCGACCGCCCCGGCGATGGCCGCCGCGATGCCGCCGAGGGCGATGGTCCGCACGTCGCCCAGGGTGGCGGTCACGCCAGCCAGGAAGCCGACCGTCGAGATCACCCCGTCGTTCAGCCCGAAGATGATCTCGCGCACGAGGCGGCCCTGGGGCGTGTGCCAGGCCTCGTCGTGGAAGCGCTTCAGGGGCTCGGCGAGCCAGGTGACCGGAGGCGGGGAGGCCCGCCTTTCCTCGGGCATGGACGCCATCGGCTCACCCTCCGGGACGCGGCCCTTATAGGCTCCAAACCCGGGCGGGTAAAGGACTTTCCACGAGCAAACCAGAATTTCATCTTGACATCCGGGGGCTGCAACGATAGTGTCGCCCGGGCTTTTTGGACGGGAATCCGGCGAGTTAGGGAGGCGGGAGGAGATGGCCGTTTACACCGTGGTCGACAAACGGGAGCTCGCCGAGATCGTCGAGGACTACGGCCTCGTCAAGCTGCTCGCCGCGCAGGGCCTCGCCGCCGGCTCCGTCAACACCACCTATCTCCTCGAGACGGCGCGTGGAAAGCATCTCGTGCGCGTCGACGAGGTGAAAGGCGAGCTCGAGGTGAAGCGCGAGCTCGACCTCCTCCTCTTTCTCCGCAAACATGGTTTCCCGTGCCCCCAGCCGCTCGCCGACCGCAAGGGGCGCCACTACCGCGAGGCGGGGGGCAAGTGCCTCTCGGTCTACCGCTGGTACGACGGCCACGTGCTCCGCCCCGAGCGCATCACGGCGGGGCAGCTCGAGAACATCGGACGCGCGCTCGCCGACCTGCACACGATCGGCAAGAGCTACAAGAAGGGGATCGAGAACCGCTTCAGCTTCGAGCGGGTCGCCGGCCTCTACGGCGAGGTGCGGGGGCGGCTGCCCTCGTACTTCAAGCGCATCGTGCGCACGCTCGACGACGAGGTCGACTACCTGCAGAACTACCTCGAGACGAAGCTGCCCAAGGGCATCATCCACGGCGACCTCTTCCACGACAACCTGATCGTGAAGGGCGACAAGATCGTCGCCGTGCTCGACTTCGAGGCGGCGTCGCGCGGCAAGTTCATCTTCGACCTCGCCACCGCGGTGAACGCGCTCTGCTTCCAGGGCGAGGAGTACGACTTGAAGCGCTTCGAGGCGCTCATCGCGGGCTACGAGAGCCTGCGCGCGCTCTCGCTCGCCGAGTGGGACGCGTTCCCGAACGAGCTCCGCTTCTCGGCCCTCCGCTTCACGGTGACGCGGCTGCGCGACTTCTTCCTGAACCCGGTCGAGGACCACGTGCGCGTCAACAAGGACTTCCGCGAGTTCTACGAGCGGCTCCGCATCCTGCGCCGCGAGCGCGACGGCGGGATGGAGGGGCTCCTCATGGCGATGGCCACCGGCTACGATTACCGCAAGTACCAGAAGGTGAAGGCGCTCGAGAAGAAGGGCACGAAGTAGCCCGCCCGGCGGCGCCCGCCCAGCCGACCGTGAAAGTCAGCCAGCTCTACGCCGACGGCCGCCCGGTCGTCTCCTTCGAGTTCTTCCCGCCCGCCACGGCCGCGGGCGAGGAAGCCCTCGTGCGCACGATCGACGCGCTCCGGCCCCTCGGCCCGGGGTTCATCACCGTGACCCGCACCGGGACGAAGCCGCGCGAGGCGCCGGTCGAGCTGGTGACGCGCATCCGCGCGCTCGGCCTCGAGGGGGCCGCGCACGTCACCTGCATCGAGGCGAGCCGGGAGGAGATCGCGGCGCACTGCGACCTGATCGAGCGGCGCGGCATCGAGAACGTGGTCGCGATCCGCGGCGACCAGCCGAAGGACCCCGGCTTCCGTCCGCCGGCGAACGGCTTTCGCTACGCCCTCGACATGATCCGCTTCATCCGCGAGCGCGGCCACCACTTCTGTCTCATCGGCGGCGGGCATCCCGAGGGGCATCCCGAGTGCCGCGACCGCGAGCGCAACGTCGAGCACCTGAAGATGAAGGTGGACGCGGGCCTCGACGTGGTGATCACGCAGCTCTTCTACGACAACCGGGACTACTTCGCCTTCGTCGAGCGCGCGCGGCGGGCCGGTGTCGGCGTGCCGCTCGTGCCCGGCATCATGCCGATCACCAACTGGCCGCAGATCGAGCGCATCACGACGCTCTCCGGGAACCAGGTGCCGCCCCGCCTGCGTGACGCGCTCGAGCGCGCGCGCGACGACGAGCCGGCCGCCATGGCGGTAGGTATCGAGTGGGCGACGCGGCAGTGCGCCGAGCTGCTGCGCCAGGGCGCGCCGGGCCTCCACTTCTACACCCTCAACCGCTCGCCGGCGACGCGCGCCATCTTCGAGAACCTGCGCCGCGAGGGCGCGATCCCGCGCTGAGCGCGCCTTGCGGCGCCGGAGCGCTTCCGTTACAGCCTGAGCGCATGGCGGCACACGACCTGGCGCAGCACGTGCGCGCGCTCCTGCGCGCCCTCGATCCCGAGCCGGAGCGGGAAGGGCTCGCGCGCACGCCCGAGCGCGTCGCGCGCGCGCTCACCTTCCTCACCAAGGGGCACGACGAGGATCCGCGGCGGGTCATCAACGGGGCGCTCTTCACCAACGAGGAGTACTCCGAGATGATCGTGCTCAAGGACATCGACTTCTACTCACTGTGCGAGCACCACATCCTGCCCTTCTTCGGGAAGGCGCAGGTGGCGTACCTGCCCAACCGCCGGATCGTCGGGATCAGCAAGCTCGCGCGGCTGGTCGAGGTCTACGCCCGGCGGCTCCAGGTGCAGGAGCGCATGACGAACCAGATCGCGACCACGATTCACGAGCAGCTGGATCCGCTCGGCGTCGGCGTCGTGCTCGAGGCCGAGCACCTGTGCATGCGCATGCGGGGGATCGAGAAGCAGAACTCGGTGGTGGTGACGAGCGCCATGCTGGGCGTCTTCCGCGAGCACCAGACGACGCGCGAGGAGTTCATGACGCTCATCGGGCGGCGGTGAGGCCGGCGCGGCTCGCCGCGCGCGCCGTGGCGCTGCTCGGGCCGCTCGCGGGTCCGGTCCTGGTCACCTGTCCCTGGGCGCCGCGCCTGGCCGCCGCGCTCGCCCTGCGCCTGCCCCCCGCGCGCGACGGGGGGGCGCCGATGGGCGCGGTCGTCGCCTTCCTGGGCGGCGCGCCCGGCCCGGCCGAGCGCCAGGCGGCGCTCCGCGCGGTCGAGGAGCGGCTCCCGCCCGGCGCGCCGCTCGTCCTCCTCGACCACAATCAGCCGCGCGCCCTCTGGCGCCGCGCGCTCGCGGTCCTCCACCTGGCCGCGCGGGGGCTCGGCCCCGCGCGCGCTCGCTATCCCGCGGCGCGCGAGCTCAGCGCGCTCGGCCTCGCCGTCGAGCGGCTGTGGCTCGACGGCGGCGAGCGCGTCCAGCTGGTGCGCGCGCGGCGGCGGTAGGCGGGAGGGTGGAGCGAGCGCTGCGGCCGCCGCCTCAGAACCTGGCGAACCAGGGCGCCGAGTGCCGGCCGGGATGCTCGACCACGACCTGGTAATAGGCGAGGAGCTGCCCGCGCGCCCGCCGCCAGCGCGCCACCGCGATCGCGTAGTCGATCTTCGCCTGCACCTCGGCGCCGCGCGCGGTCGTGAGCCGGGTCTGGAAGTCGAGCAGGTCCTTGGTCGTCGCCATGCCGACCTCGTGCCGCTTCTGCTGGTTGCGCAGGTTCTCCTCCGCGAGCTCGCGCGCGACGCGCGTCGTGTCGATCCGTTGGCGGCTCGAGACCAGGTCGGCGACCGCCTGGCGCACCTCGAGGGTCACGTTGGACAGCAGCTGGCGATGGTTCAGCTCCGCTTCCGAACGCGCGATGCGGCTCGCCGTGTACTGGCTCCGGGCGAGCGCGTTCGAGAGCGGGACCTGGAACCGGAGCCCGAAGGAGTAGGCGCTGAAGTCGTTGCTGGCCATCCGGTCGTACGCCTCGGATGCCGAGCCGGCGAACGGCGACGGCGGTGTCAAGCCCGGAACGGTGCAGAGGAAGCCCTGGTTCGGCGCGAGCGAGACGCAGCGCGCCCCGGCGATCGGGGTGAGGGAGAAGGTCGTGGTGCTGCCGAAGACGGCGGCGCGGTTCGTGCCGCTGAGGCCGTTCACGCCGTACGACCCGACCATGTTGAGGACCGGAAGGAGCGCGTTGCCGGCGATCTTCTCGTTGAGCTGCTGCACGGTCACGCCGCGCGCCGAGGCCTGGATCTCGGGCCGCGCGGCGAGCGCGACGGCGAGCGTCTCGTCCAGGTCGACGCTCACCTCTTCGGGCTCGGCCGTCTCGCTCGGCTCGAGAGTGCGCGGCACGAAGGTGTCGGCGGGGCGGTAGTAGACGAGCTGCGCCAGCGTCTGGCGAGCGACCGCCAGCCTGTTCTCGGCGGCGATGAGGTCCGACTGCCGGCTCGCTGCGTCTGCCTGTGCTTCGAGGACGGAGACCGGCGGGAGCAGCCCCACCCGCACGCGCGCCTGGTTCTCGTCGACCGTCCGGTCGGCGAGCTGCTTCGCCTCGCGGTCCACCTCGACGTTCTCGCGCGCACCGACGACCGCCCAGTACGCGTCGATCACCTGCTCGAGGAAGTTGGCGAGGTTCGCCTCGTACTGGTAGACGGCGGCATCCGCGGTGCGCTCGGCCACCCGGACCACGAGGTAGCTGAAGTCCCAGCCGAAGCTCTGGAGGAGCGGCTGGACGAGCGAGAAGTTGAGCTGCGGCTTGTACTGGGGGCGGAGCTGGATGAACCGCGAGTTGCTGTCGAAGCGGTCGTTCAGGCTGTCGATCATGATCTGCGTGCCGCTGCGCAGGAGCTTGAAGAGATGCAGGTTCGCGTACCGGTCCTCGACGACCGAGGTGAGGGTGCCGCCGAGCACGCTCGCGTTCGGCGTCACCGCCCGGCTGTAGTCGAGCTCGCCGGACAGCGAGGGGTCGTACTGCGCCTGCGCCTGGAGGATGCCTTCGGCCTGGCGCGTCGGCTCGAGGCGCTGCGCGGCGATGCCCGGGTTGTTCTGGAGCGCGAGGCCGATCGCCTCCTTGAGCGTCACGCGCTCGACCGCCTCGTCGCGTGTGATCGGCGTGGGCACACGCACCGCCGCGCTCTCCGCAACGCCGGGGCGCCACTGCTCCGGGAGGACCGCGCCGCGCCACGCCGGCTCGGGAGGAGCCGCGGGCGGCTCGCTCGCGGCTCGGGTCGCCACGATCGTCGACAGCACGAGCGCGAGCAGCCAACGCGACCAGGACACGCGCTGCCGCTAACGGATAACGCGCACCGAGTCAATAAAATCGGCTGCCTTGACAAGGGTGCGAGCGCGCGGCTAAACGAATCCCTCGCACGACTGGCGTTCACGTGGAATCGACCACGGGGGAGTGCTGAACGACCAGCGGGCCGAACGCCTGGGCCCCTGCGGTGGAGGATGGAGGGCTCGCCCCGCGAGCTCGTGACACAGGGGGTACAGGTACCGCCGTGATCAAGTCGTTTCTGCTCGCCCCGGGGCCAACGCCGGTCCCGCCCGAGGTCCTGGCGGCGATGGCGCTGCCGGTGATCCATCATCGCACGCCGCAGTTCGCCGCCGTGCTGGCCGAGGTGCAGGAGGGCCTGCGCGAGCTCTTCGGCACCGCGCAGGACGTCCTCGTGCTCGCCGCCTCCGGCACCGGGGCGATGGAAGGCTCGGTCACCAACCTCCTCTCGCCCGGCGACGAGGTCGTGGTCGTGAACGGCGGCAAGTTCGGCGAGCGCTGGACGAGGATCTGCCAGGCCTACGGGCTCACCGTGCGCGAGGTGGTGGTCGAGTGGGGCCGTGCGGTCCGGCCCGAAGCGGTCAGGACGGCGCTCGACGAGCATCCGCGGGTGCGGGCGGTCTTCGTGCAGGCGAGCGAGACCTCGACCTGCGCCCTCCATCCAGTGCCGGCCCTGGCGGAGATCACGCGCCGGCGCGACGTGCTCCTCGTCGTCGACGGCATCACCGCGGTCGGCGTCATCGAGCTCCCCATGGACCGGCTCGGGATCGACGTCCTCGTGACCGGCTCGCAGAAGGCGCTCATGCTGCCGCCCGGGCTCGCCTTCGTGGCCCTCTCCGAGCGCGCCTGGAAGGCGACCGAGACGGCGCGTCTGCCGCGCTTCTACTTCGACTTCCGCCGCGAGCGGAAGGGGGTGGCCGAACGCTCGACCGCGTGGACGCCGGCCATCTCGCTCGTCCAGGGGTTGCGCGTCGCGCTCCAGATGCTGCGCGCCGAGGGCTGGGCGAACGTCCACGCACGCCACGATCGCCTGGCGCGCGCCACCCGTGCGGCCGCGACGGCGCTCGGCCTCCGCCTGCTCGCGCCCGAGTCGCCGAGCCCGGCGGCCACCGCCGTCATGCTGCCCGAGGGCCTCGACGGCTCGGCGCTCTTCCGCTACCTGCGCGACGGCCTGCGCGTCACCTTCGCCGGCGGCCAGGACAAGCTGAAGGGCAAGATCATCCGCCTCGCGCACCTCGGCTACGCGGGCGCCTTCGACGTGGTGACGGGGGTCGCGGCGCTCGAGCTCGGGCTCCATCACTTCGGCGCCCGGGTCGAGCTCGGCCGCGGCGTGGGCGCGGCCGAGCGGATCCTCGCCGAAGGGCTCCCGGCGCGCGGCTGATGGCCTACCGGGTCCTCCTGACCGACCCGCTCGGCCCCGAGGGGCTGGCGCGGCTCCGCGAGCAGCCCGAGCTGGCGATCGAGGCGCGCCCCGGCCTCTCGCCGGCGGAGCTGAGGGACGCCGTGCGCGGCTTCCACGCCCTCATCATCCGGAGCGGCACCCGGGTGACGGCCGACGTGCTCGCGCAGGCCGACGCGCTGCGCGTGATCGGCCGGGCGGGTATCGGCGTCGACAACGTCGACGTCGCCGCCGCCACCAAGAAGGGCATCGTGGTCATGAACACGCCCGGCGGCTCCAACGTGACCACCGCCGAGCACGCGATCACGCTGCTCCTCGCCGTGGCGCGCAACGTCCCGCAGGCCGCGGCCGGCGTGCGCGCCGGGCGCTGGGAGCGCGAGAAGTGGCTCGGCACCGAGGTCTGCAACAAGGTGCTCGGCATCATCGGCCTCGGCAACATCGGCGCGATCGTCGCCGAGCGGGCCCACGGGCTGCGCATGAAGGTGATCGCCTCCGACCCCTTCGTCACGCACGAGGTCGCGGCGCGCCTGCGCGTCGAGCTGGTCTCGCTCGACGAGCTCTACGCCCGCGCCGATTTCATCACCATCCACACCCCGCTCACGCCCGAGACGCGCGGGCTCATCGGCCCGAGCACGATCGCGCGCATGAAGCGCGGCGTACGCATCGTCAACTGCGCGCGCGGCGGCATCGTCGACGAGGCGGCGCTCGCCGCGGCCATCCAGGCCGGCCACGTGGCCGGCGCGGCCCTCGACGTGCTCGAGAAGGAGCCGCCACCCGCCGGCCATCCGCTCCTCCGGCTCGAGCAGGTGATCTGCACGCCGCACCTGGGGGCCTCGACCGGCGAGGCGCAGGTGAACGTCGCGGTCGCCATCGCGCAGCAGGTCGCCGACTTCCTCTGCCGCGGCATCATCCAGAACGCGGTCAACGTTCCCTCGCTCTCCCCCGAGGTCCTGCAGGTGCTGCGCCCGTATCTGCTGCTGGCCGAGAAGCTGGGCGCCTTGCAGGCCCAGCTTTCGCCGGAACCGCCGCTCGAGGTGACCGTGCAGGCGAGCGGTGAGGTGGCCGAGCGCGAGCTCCGCTCGCTGGCGGCGGCCGTGCTGCGCGGGCTCCTCGGGCAGCTCCTCGAGTCGGGCGTCAACTACGTGAACGCGCCGGCGATCGCTCGCGAGCGCGGCATCCGGGTGATCGAGGCGCGCGCGCCGCAGACGAGCGACTACCTGAACGCGCTCTCGGTCCAGGCGCGCACCGCCTCGCGCACGATCGCGGTCGAGGGCGCGGTGTTCGGCGCCGACACGGTGCGCGTCACCAAGATCGACGGGTTCCGCATGGAGGCGGTGCCCGAGGGCCACATCCTGATGCTCCACAACCGTGACGTGCCGGGCGTGGTGGGACGCGTCGGCACGCTCCTCGGCGAGCGCGGCATCAATATCGCCGGCCTCGAGCTCGGCCGCGAGCGGGTGGGCGGCATGGCGATCTCGCTGATCCACGTCGACGAGCCGGTGCCGGACGACGTGCTCGCCGCGCTGCGCACGCTGCCGCAGATCGTCTCGGCGCAGCAGCTCCGCCTCTAGCCGGCGCCGCCCATGCCCGCCACCGTCATCATCGGCACGCAGTGGGGCGACGAGGGGAAGGGGAAGGTCGTCGACCTCCTCGCTGCCGACGCCGACGTCGTGGTCCGCTTCCACGGCGGCAACAACGCCGGGCACACGCTGGTGGTGAACGGCGAGAAGACCGTCCTGAACCTCGTTCCCGCCGGCGTGCTCCACCCGGGCCGCATCTGCATGCTCGGGCCGGGGGTGGTGATCGACCCCGAGGTGCTGGTGGGCGAGATCGAAGCGCTGCGCAGGCGGGGCTACCTGGCCGAGGACCGCTGGCTGCGCGTCAGCGAGCAGGCGCACCTCATCATGCCCTACCATCGCGCCATCGACCGGGCGCGCGAGCGGCTGCGCGGGGCGGGAAGCATCGGCACCACCGGGCGCGGCATCGGTCCCGCCTACGAGGACAAGATGGCGCGCAGCGGCATCCGCGTCGGCGACCTGTTCGACGAGACGGGCTTCCGCGCGGCCCTCGAGCGCAACCTGCGCGAGAAGAACACCTACCTCCAGGCGCTCCTCGGCGAGCCGCCGCTCGCCTTCGACGCCATCCTCGAGCGCTACGCGGGCTTCCGCGAGCCGCTCCGCCCGTTCGTCACCGACACGGGGGCCGAGCTGCGCGCGGCGCTCGCCGCCGGGCGGCGCGTGCTCCTCGAAGGTGCGCAGGGCATGATGCTCGACGTCGACCACGGCACCTATCCGTTCGTCACCTCGTCGAGCTGCGTGGCGGGCGCCGCGGCCGCCGGCGCGGGCCTCCCGCCGCGCGCCATCGACCGCGTCGTCGGCATCGCCAAGGCCTACACCACGCGCGTCGGGGGCGGGCCCTTCCCGACCGAGCTGACCGACGCGCTCGGCGAGCGGCTGCGCGCCGACGGCGACGAGTACGGTGCGACCACCGGGCGTCCGCGGCGCTGCGGCTGGTTCGACGCGGTGGTCGTCCGCCAGGCGGCCGCGCTCTCCGGCGTCGACGGCCTCGCGGTCACCAAGCTCGACGTGCTGACCGGTATCGACCCGCTGCGCCTGTGCACCGCCTACGAGCTGGGCGGGCGCCGCCTCGCGCTGCCGCCCGCAAGCGGGGGCGCGTGGGAGCGCGTCGTGCCGCAGTACGACGAGCTGCCTGGTTGGCGTGAGCCGCTCGGCGGGGCGCGCGCGCTCGCCGACCTGCCGGGCAACGCGCGGCGGTACCTCGAGCGGCTCGCGGCGCTGGTCGGCGTGCCGGTCGCGCTCCTCTCGGTCGGCGCGCAGCGCGACCAGACGATCCGCCTGGCCGCGCCCTTCTGAGCGCAGCCTCGCGGCGCGTGAGCGGGCGTGCGGCGTGGGGACGCCGCGCCGGCCCGCGGGTTACGCGGCTGCGCTCGAGGGGGCGTCGGGTCGGTGGGCGCGGCCGATGCGCAGCGCCAGGCCGTGGTCGGCGAGCCAGGCGAACTCGGCGCGCACGCCCGCCAAATCGGCGTCGCTGGCGTCCTCCGGGACGGTGATCTCGAGCCGCGCCCCAGGGCCCGCACGGAGCGCGTCCTCCGCGATCGTCTGGGCGGCATACGGCGTCAGGAGTTCCGCGCGCACGAGCTGGCCGCGCGGCGAGACCAGGTGGGCCCAGACCTGCACCGGCAAGGCGTCGACGCGCCCCAGGGCCGTGCGCCGCTCCCGGGCCGCTGCCGTCGCGGCCCGCACCAGGTCGCCGTAGGTGCGCAGGTGATCGACCACGCGGTCCGGCATGACCAGGCCGAGATCGGCTTCGAGCCGGGCGGCGAGCTCGGCCAGATCGAGCGAGTCGGCGGCGAGGTCGTCGGTCAGGGACACCTCGACCCCGAGCTCGTCGATTCCCACGCCGAGGGTGTCGGCCACCAGGCAACGGACGCGCGGCTCGAGAAGGGCCTGCAGCATGTCGTCAGGCCGCGTTCTGGCTGCTGGTCTTCCGCACCGCCGGCCGCACCACGCGCCCCGGACCGAGCGCGTCCTGCCAGAGCCGCCGCGGCCGAGCGGGGACCACCCACTCGTCCAGGCGGATGAGCTCCGTTCCGGCGGGCCATGGCCCCTCGAGCGGCTCGAGCTTGAGGATCTGAGACGGGGCGTTCCTGACGCTCAGGCTCTCGGTGTTGCGCACGCGGCAGAGGACCCGGCGGGGGAGATCGGCCGGGTATACGTAATCGCCGGTGTGATACGTCATCGGTGGTGGTCCTCCTGGACTCGGCCAACGAGCAGGGACCGTGCCCGCGCGGCGCGCCAGCGAGGGTGAAGCGTCCCGCCCGGCATCTGCGGGGAGCGCAGGAAAAATCGCGCGCGCAGCGTGACTTTTCGCGCGACACGCGGAGTCGCGGGAGCATACGGACAAGGGATGCCCCCCGGTTCGGGTGCCGGTCATCGCCTATTTCGGTTCGCGGTCTCACCCATGGGGGGGAAGGGCCGCACCGGAGTGCTCTGTGCCGCGTGAGAAGTGGCTGTGGGCGTGGGTGCGACTCGGCGTTCACACTTGTCCGCGCGGCGGCAACATTTTGCGCGCTTGGCGGCGCGGCGCGCTATGGAACGACGGCGGCGCCGCCGTCCTTGCGCGGGTCGCCGGCGGCGACGGGCGACCCGTCGCGGGCGAGGCCGCAGGCCGAGATGGCGCCGATCACCGGCGTTACCGCGACGCGGTGACCCAGCCGCTCGAGCACGGCGCGGACGCCGGGCTCGACCCCCGGCTCGACCCCCAGCACCGGCGGCACCGCCTGGTCGTGGAGGCGTGGCGCCTCGACGGCCTCGCGTAGCGGGAGCCCGAAGGCGGTGACACCGAGCACCACCTGGAGGGTCCCGGAGATGATCGTCGGGCCGCCCGAGCCGCCGACCACCAGCTCGGGGCGCCGCCCGGCGAGCACGATGGTGGGCGACATGCTCGACTGCGGGCGCTTGCCCGGCGCGAGCGCGTTGGCCGCCGTGCCGACGAGCCCGTAGACGTTGGGTACGCCTGGGGCGAGGGCGAAGTCGTCCATCTCGTCGTTCAGGATGATCCCCGTGCCGGCCACCAGGATACCGGCGCCGAAGCCGGTGTTGATGGTGGTCGTGATGGCGGCGGCGTTGCCTTCGGCGTCCACCACCGACACGTGCGCCGTGCCGTGGTCGGGGACGAGCGCGGTGCGCTTCGGCGTCGGGCCGAGTGCGCTGAGCGCGCTCCGCAGCGCGGCGAGGCGCGGGGGTGCCAGGAGCGCCGCCACGGGCACGCGTGTGAACTCCGGATCGCCGTACCAGCGCGCGCGATCCGCGAAGCCCTGCGCCATGGCCCCGGCCAGGAGGTGGAGCGCCGTGGGCGTGCCGCGGCCGAGGGCGGGGAGATCGTCGTGCGCGAGGAGCCCGAGCACCTCGAGCAACACGCCGCCCGAGCCGGGTGGCGGGAAGGTCACGATCCGGCGGCCGCGGAACGCGCCCGCGAGCGGCTGGCGCCAGCGCGGCCGGTAGCGGGCGAGGTCGGCCTCGCCCAGCACCCCGCCGCGCGTCCGCACGGCGGCGGCGATGCCCGCTGCGCGCGGCCCCCGGTAGAAGGCGCGCGCGCCGCGCGCGGCGACCGCCTCCAGGGTGCGCGCGAGATCGGCCTGCAGGATGCGGAAATCGGGGCCGGGGGCACTGGTACCGCCGGCGAGGAACACGCGGCGCAGGTCCGGGTCGGCGGCGAGGAGGTCTTTGCTGTGCTCGATCTCGCGCGCGAGGTGGGGCGCCTCGGCGAGCGTGAATCCGTCGCGCGCGAGGCGAATGGCCGGTGCGAGCACGCGCGCGAGCGGCAGGCGGCCGAAGCGGCGGTGGAGCGCCGCCATGCCCGCCACCTCGCCCGGCACGCCGACGGCGAGCCCGCCCGCGCGGAGGAGCGCCGGCTCGGGCTTTCCGCGCGTCTCGAAGTGCTCGGGGGTGGCGCCCGCCGGAGCGACCTCGCGGTAATCGAGCGCGAAGTCGCCCCCGTCCGCACGATGGACGAGCGCGAAGCCACCGCCGCCGAGCCCGCAGGAGGAGGCATGTACGATGCAGACGGCAGCAGCGGCCGCAATCGCCGCGTCCACGACCGTGCCGCCCGCCCGCAGCATCTCGACGCCGGCCGCGGCCGCCGCGGGATGCTCACTCGCGACGGCGCCGGCGCGCGCGGCCGCGGACGCGGGCCGCGCGCGGGCGGCGAGGACCAGGGCCAGGGCGATCGCCAGGCGCGCGCGCACCGCGGCCGCTTAGCGCGAGCGCACGCACGAGCGCAAATCTACGCGTCCTTCTTGCCGGCGTCGCGTCGTGTGCTAGGGTTCGGCGCACATGCCCGGCCCGGGCGAGCGCGTGCGACGAGTGGCGGCAGAGCTGCGTCAGGGCGAGCACTTCGCCGAGAAGGACTTCTACCTCGAGGAGTTCCGTGGCCGGAGCGTGCTCGTGGCGGTCGCCCCCGGGGTCACCGACCTGGGACGGCTCGCGAGCGCGCTCGCCGACCTCGTGCGCAACGACACCCGCGTCCTCCTCTGTTGGTCCGACTTGACGCCCGCGGCCCAGCGCCGCCTCCGCGCCGCGCTCGGGGGTGTGAAGGGGCTCGGCCGCCGGCGCGCGCCCGTGGTGTGCGTGGATGGCACGGGGCTCCCGCCACCGGACACGGAGGCGCTCCGCGCCGAGCTGTGGGGCATCCTGCGCCGCGAGCGCCTGTGCGCGCTCGCCGTGCGCGGAGGGGCGGGGCCCCCCTTCCCCGGGCTCGCGCCGGCGCTCGCCACCGCGCTCCGCATCCCGAAGCTCGTACTCGTCGATCCCGAGGGCGGCCTCCTCGCCGGTCAGCCGCGGCGGCTCTCGTTCGTCGACGCCGACGTGCTCGACACGCTGCTCCGCCAGGGCCAGGCGGAGTGGTCAGGGCTCGGCGACCGCCGGGCGCTGCTGGTCGCGGTGCGTGAGGCGCTCCACGCCGGCGTCGACTCCGTGAACCTCTGTACCCCCGAGGGCATCGCGGACGAGCTCTTCACCTACGAGGGCTCGGGCACCCTCTTCACACGCGGCGACTACTGCCGCGTCGCGCCGCTCGGCCTGGACGACTTCGCGCAGGCGGAGCGCCTACTCGAGCGCGGCCAGCGCGAGGGGTTGCTCAAGCTGCGCTCGCCGGACGAGATCGCGGAGGTGCTCGCCGTCGGCTTCGGCGCCACCATCTGCGACCGCCACCTGGCGGGGATCGCCGGGCTCCTGACCGCGCCCTACGCCGCGGAACGGGCAGGGGAGATCGTCGGCCTCTACACCATCACGCGCTTCAAGGGGGAGGGGATCGGTGAGCGCCTGGTCGCCCGGCTCCTCGGCGAGGCGGCGGGGCGCGGACTCGCCTACGTCTTCGCCTGCGCGGTCGACGAGCGGGCGGTGCAGTTCTTCCTGCGCCTCGGCTTCTCGCAGGTCGGGGCGGGGCAGGTGCCGGCCGCGAAGTGGGCCGGCTACGATGCCCGCCGGCGCGCGCGCGTCGTCGTCTGCAAGCGAGAGCTCGACCCGGGGCGCGGTTGATGCCGGGCTTTCTGCGCGTCCTCGGGGTGGCGATCCTGGTGCTCGGGCTCGCCACCGCGGGCGTGACGGGCTGGCTGGTTGCGGGCGACGCGCACTTCCGGGAGGTCGCGGCGGCGTATGCGCGTCACCCCGAGCACGCGCTCTTCCAGACCGAGTACTGGGTGGCGGCGGCGCGGCACTACGGGCTGGTGGCCGCGGCGCTCGGAGGCCTGCTCGGGGGACTCGCGCTCGGCGGCATCCTGCTCGCGCTGGGCGAGCTGCTGCGCCGCGTGCCGCCCCCGTAGGAGTCGGGTCTCAGCCGCGGGCTTCGCGGTCCGCGGCACCCGCGAGCGTGTGGCGGAGCCAGCCCTCCACGGCGGCACCCTCGGTGACGAGCTGAGACCACGCGGCGCGGGCTCCGCGGACGGCGAGCACCGCGCCGCCCAGGCTGGCCAGCCAGATCTGACGCGGCGGTGACAGCACGCGCCGCACACCCGCGCCGAGCCGCTCCGTGAGCTGCAGCGGCCGCGACGCCAGCGCCCGCGCGGCGCCGCGCGGGCGCCGGAGCGGAATCGCCTTGCTCGTCCCCTCTTCCATCACATCCTCCTCCCCGGCCGCGGCGCTCTCGCAGGTGCAGGAGACCGGGTGGACGGCGCCGCGCATCCACCCGCCTCCGGTTCAGACGTGGTCTCTCGCTCAGACGGGCCGCTTGAAGAGGCTCTGCATCTTCATCGCGAGCCCCATGTCGCCGGAGATCTTGAGCTTGCCGCTCATGAAGGCCATCTGGCCGTTCAGCTTCCCGAGGATCATGTCGACGTAGTCCGACGCCGACATCGAGAGCGTCATGTTGGGCGACGACGCGGTGCCCTTGGTGACCTCGGCCTTGCCGTCCTTGATGGCGACGTACCACTGGCCGCCGTTGTCACCGGCGAGGTTGAACTGGATCGTCGAGTTCATGCCCCTGGCCGCGTCGGCGTTCAGGTTGGCGGGCATCTCCTTGAAGATCTCTTCAGGCGTCATGCCAAACTCCTCCTCTTGGGTGGGGGGTTGATGCACGGTCTCCTAGGTCATGCGTCCACGCCTGTCAAGGATGTCGGCGATGTCGGCCGGCGCGTCCCGGAGTGGCGCGAGGTTGCGAATCCATCCTCGCGTCGGTAGATATGAAACCGGTGCTTGCCCACCGGGCAGCGCTCATCCCCCGGAGACCCCATGGCGCTCGATCCCAAGACCCTCCCGGCCACAGCCGCTGAGTACGCGGGACGCGATCCGCGGGACGTCCTCGCGCTCGCGATCCGCGAGTATGGGCGGGATCTCGCCATCTCGTTCAGCGGCGCCGAGGACGTCGTCCTCGTCGACATGGCGGCCAAGATCGGCGGCCCGTTCCGCGTCTTCTCGCTCGATACCGGACGGCTCCACCCCGAGACCTACCAGTTCCTGGAGAAGGTCCGCGAGCACTACCGGATCGCCGTCGAGGTCTTCTTCCCGCAGCCCGAGGCGGTGGAGAAGCTCGTGCGCGAGAAGGGACTCTTCTCCTTCTACAAGGACGGCCACAAGGAGTGCTGCGGCATCCGGAAGGTGGAGCCCCTGGTGCGTGCGCTCCGCCCCGTGAAGGCGTGGGTGACGGGCCAGCGCAGGGACCAGAGCCCGGGCACGCGCGCCGAGGTTCCCGTCGTCCAGGCCGATCCGACCTTCGGCTCGCCCGAGCGGCCGCTCGTCAAGTTCAACCCGCTCGCGAACTGGACGTCGAAGCAGGTGTGGGCCTACATCCGCGAGCACGAGGTCCCTTACAACCCGCTCCACGAGCGCGGCTTCTTCTCGATCGGTTGCGAGCCGTGCACGCGGCCGATCAACCCCGGCCAGCACGAGCGCGAGGGGCGCTGGTGGTGGGAGGAGGAGACGCTCAAGGAGTGCGGCCTGCACGCCGGCAACGTGCGGCCGGCACCGTAGGCGGGCGAAGCCGAGGGAGACTTCGCCGACGGACGCAAGGGCCCCGCGGCGGAGCCGCGGCGGCGTTGGGTCGGAGCAGCGGAGCGCGGCGCAGCCGCGCGAGCAGCGCACGGACCCGGGATGAGTCAGATCCCGCCCACGTCATCGGGGTCGACGTCGCCTGCCCGCTCGGCGGTCGATACCTCCTGCCCGAACCGCTCCTGGATCAGCTGCAGCGCGCTCGTGTAGACGGTCTCGCCGCGCTCGTCGCGGACGACGAAGAAGGGCGCGCGCTCCACGCCGAGGCGTTTCCCGAGCAGCATGCCCGGGCTCGCGGGATCGTTCTCGTACGCCCACACCACCTCGTCGACACGGTCCCAGAAGCCGCGCGTCTGGAGGTATGCCGTCACGTCGGCGCACTTGCGGCAGTCCGAGCCGTCGGCCAGCTTCTTCTTGACCATCGTGACGTGCATGGACCGTTCTTAGCGCGGCCGCCCATCGTTTGACAGCCGCCCTGCCTCGACCGGCGGGCGCAACCCGCTCGATGATCCCACCGGGAGCCGAGGGTGCGATGTGCCGAAGCGGGGCGGGGTGCGAAGGGCCGCAAGGCCCGAGCCCGGGGCGGGAGGGCCCCGCGGCGATCTCTCGCGCCGGACGCAACGCGCGGCCGTGATGATGCGTCCCGTCGGCGCGAGCGTGAGCCGCGGGGCCCTCCCGCCCCGGGCGAGCAGCCTACGCGACGCTACGCAACGTGCAGGTTCCGCTTCGGCACGTCGCGGAGGAGCACGTCCTCGGGCCCCTCGCTCGGCTCGTGGCGCAGCAGCCGCTCGAGGCCCTCGCGCACCTCCTTGCGGGTCATGAGCACGCCGTAGGTCTGCAGGATCTGCCGGATCATCTCGTAGTGCGCCTCGATCGCCTGCGTCACCGAGAGATAGCCGTGCGCCCCCGCGCTGCGCCCCGCCCACAGATTGAGCGGCGCCATCTTGAAGAAGGCGAGATCGGTCTCGCCCGGCTCGAGCAGGATGATGTCGCCCTGGAAGTTCGGATCGTCCTGGTACTGCTGGATGCCGAGCTGCAGCCGCGAGTGCA
>VBKJ01000198.1 GCA_005879795.1 Deltaproteobacteria bacterium | reverse complement strand
GATTTGCCGCGCCATCCGCTCCGGAGTTACACTGCACCCGAGGATGGCCGTGGGGGCGAGGGAAGACACACGAGGTCGCCCATGCTGCAGTCACGCCGAGAGTGCATCAGCTTGCTGGCCGCGATACTCCTTTTCGCCGTCGGGCCCGCCGCCGCAGAACCCCTCTTCACGCTGAGCGAGGACGGGAAGACCTTCCTCTACCGGGCTCGCCCGGGCGATCACCCGGGGGGTGTCGCCGAGATGTTCGGCATCTCCCAGCGTGACGTGCCCGCCTTCCTCGCCGCCAACGGGATCAGCGACGCCACCAGGGTGGGGGCCGGCTTCGTCTACCGCATCCCGAACGCGGCCGCGCGTGCGCTGGGCGACCGGACGGCGACGCTCGAGGCGGAGAACGCGCGGTTGAAGCGCATCGCGGGGGAACAGAGGGTCGAGGCCGAGCGCCTCGGGCGCGCCGCCGAGGAGGCCCGCACCGAGTCGGCGGTCGCCCAGGCGCGGGCGACCCGGCTCGAACGCCTGGGGAGGCTGTGGCCGTGGGCGAACGCGGCCCTCGCCCTCCTCCTCGCCGCCGCAGCAGCCGCCCTCTACACCGCCGTGGCCGCCATGCGCCGCCACACCGAGGCCGAGCGCTACGCCCGCAGCCTGGCAAACGAGCTCGAGGAGAAGCGCAGGGCCAGCCTCAGCGAGCGTCAGCAGAGCGCGCGCCAGATCCTCGACTTGGAGGAACGCGTCCGCACCCTCGAAGCCAAGCTCGGCCCGAGGGCAGTCATGGGCGGCCGGAGCGCGAGCTAACCAGGGCGACGCGCGCCCGGCGCGACCTCTAGAGGCCCAGGCGCGCCCGCGGCTTGCGGGGGGACGCCGCAGGCCAACGCCCGCGCTCCCCGACGCTCGGCTCGGCGCTTCACCCGGCCCAGCCCCACTTCTCCTTGTTGGCCTGGACCTGCTCCGCCGTCGGGTGGTCGATCTTGTTGTGCTGGGCGACCTTGAAGTCGCCCATGTTCTCCATGACCTTGTAATTGAGGGGCGTGTCGTCCTTGAACACCTCGGGCACCGCCACCTCCTCGAAGATCGCGTTCCACGGGCACTCGGGCTCGCACGCGCCGCAGTCGATGCACTCGTCGGGGTGGATGTAGAGCTGGTTCGGCCACTCCTCGCGGTTGGAGCCGGTGTACTCGTAGATGCAGTCGACGGGGCAAACCGCGACGCACCCGGTGTCCAGGCAGTCGCGGCAGAGCCGCGTGATGATGTACGCCATGCCTTCTCCTCACCCGCGCGCGGGCATCGTCTGTTCCTAGCGCCCACCCCCCGCCTTTGCAACAACGCTCGGGGTCGACGTTTTCCTTGACAAGCGCCCCTCTCGTCGGGCACATACGACGCGTCCGGCAACGCTCGAGGGCCCGCGTGAAACTGCGGTCGGGGAGGCGGGGGATGATCAGCTTGCGGATGGTCGGGACCGAGGTTTCGGCGCTGGGAGCCGCGGCGCTGTCGATACCGCTCCGCTTCGTGGTCGAGCGCGATCGCTTCGATCCGGGCTCGCCGTACCCGACGCCGGTCGTGTTGGTGCACGGGCTGTTCGGCGACCCGACGAACTTCCTCCTCCTCCGCCGCTACCTCGCGGGCCACGGTATGCGCAACTTCGCCGCCTTCTCTTATCCGCCGCGCTTCGACTACCAGCGGCTTGCCCCGCGGCTGGGCGACCTGATCGACACGATCTGTCTCGCCACCGGCGCGCCGGAGGTCGACCTGGTCGGCCACAGCCTGGGCGGACTCATCGCCCGCTATCTGGTCGAGATGCCACGCCCGAGTCGCGTGCGTCGCCTGGTGACGCTCGGCGCGCCCTACTTCGCCACCCCGCTACCGCCCGAGGAGCTCGCCATCTTCGCCGCCGGCGACCCCTTCATCCCGCCGCCGCATCCGATCTACGGCCCGCACAGTGCGGCGCGCCAACGCGGCGGGCGAGTCGTGGTCGTGCCCGAGTGCGGGCACTGGGGCCTCCTCATCCACCCCACGGTGCTGCGCGAGGCCGCGACCTTCCTCGCCTTCCCGGGCAGCACGCTCGAGCTCGCCGAAGCGCCCCTGGCGCTCGACGCCGCCTCCTAGCCCGCCACCGCCACCTCCCGTTTGACGCGCCCCGCCCCGCGGGAATATTCCTTTGGTCCAGGGCCGATGCCGATCGACTTCCCGTCGCTCGCGTTCTTCCAGGCGCTGCAGCGCGAGATGCACGCCGAGCGCGAGCGCTTCTCGCGCCTCGGCTTCTTTGACACCACCTTCGGCTTGCGCGTGCTGCCCGCGGGCGGCGGGAGACCCGCCGAGTTCGCACTCGCCTTCGAGGTATTCGACTGCGTGCACGTCGGCGAGGGCCTGGAGGGTGTCGAAACCGACTTCGTGGTCGAGGGCCCCTTCGCCGCCTGGCGCGAGATGCTCGACGCCATCCACGGGCTCGGCGCCGCCGACACCGCACACAGCCTCAACACCCTCACCCACTTCGGCGAGGCGCTCCAGGTCCGGTACGACGACCCCGACGGCCACGACAAGATGTACCGCTTCGCGGAGAGCATCCAGGAATTCCTCGACCTCTCCGCGCGTCTCGACTTCATCTACCCCGACGGTTCCCGCCCGCCCGCGCGCCGCGAGGCCCTCAGGAGGAGTGGCACATGAGCTACCTCAGCACGACCGACTTCACCGAGGACCCGGGCTTCGTCGACCGCTTCCGGCGCACGATGAAGGGCGACCTCGAGCTGTCCTGGATGGACGTGCCGCGCGAGCGGGTGCGCTGCCGGCCGCAGAACGAGCGCCGCGGCCTCACCTTCCGCGACCTGGACGTCGGCTCCTACGGCTTCACCGAGATGCCCGAGCTGATCCGCCAGAACCGAAGCTTCGCACCGCGCGGCGCGGTCCAGCCGCCCGGCCTCCCCGACCTGCAGGCCGAGGTCAACCGCAAGAGCGAGGTGTGGGCCTACAACATCGAGGGCTACTACGAGGAGGCGATGACCCGGCAGTGGAACGCCACTACGGACATCCCGTGGGCGGAACTGCAGGATACCGCGCTGCCGGAGGACATCGGCAAGGCCTACGCCCAGCTGCTCACCTTCCTCACCGAGGTCGAGATGATCGCGACGGACGTCCCCGCCAAGTGGATGGGGCGTCTCAACGCCGACTTCTTCGAGGTGAAAAACTTCATCGCCACGCAGGCGATGGACGAGGCGCGGCACGCCGAGATCTTCCGCAAGCGCGCCCTCTCGACCGGGTGGGGCCTCATGCGCGCGAGCTCGCACAACGAGTTCAATTTGAAGTTCCTCCGCGACGCCGACAGCTTCGCCGAGGCCTCGCTCGCCCTCCACCTCCAGGCCGAGGGCATGGTGCTGACCCTCTTCCGCTTCAGCGAGTACATCTCGCCGACCGAGGGCGACAAGAAGCTCTTCCGCCTGGTCATGCAGGACGAGGCCCGGCACGTCGGCTACGGGATGCAGCATCTCAAGTGGGTGCTCGACCACTTCCCGGAGAAGCGCGAGCTGATCCACCACCACCTCGACGAGGCCGAGAACTTCGTCTTCGGCGCCGGCTACGCGACCGAGGTCCTGGAGCCGTTCATCATTCTCTCGGGCAAGGGGCTCAAGAAGGAGAACGTCGCCGAGGGCGCGCGCATCACGATGGCCTTCCAGGTGAAGCAGACCGAGGAGTACTTCGAGCGGCTCGCCAAGTGCGGCCTCCCGGAGCGGCGCGAGCGCTCCCGCCTGTGGAGGATGTTCGAGCTGCAGAAGCAGCAGATGGGCCTCCCGACACAATGACGTGGAGGCCGACCGCGAGAGCGGTCACGCCGCGCGCGGCGGGAGCCGCGCGGGAGCTGAACTGGGGGCATCGGAAGCGCGGAGAGCGCGAAGCGCCCGAGCACTGGACGGGCCCTCGGAAGTAGTGGCCTACTACGCCGAGAAGGACTTCTTCGAGGACGACGAGCTGATCCAGCTCGTGACCTCCATCCTCGAGGGCAACCTGACCCTCGACTGGTACCGCGTCGAGACCCCGCGCGTCCACGCCCGGCCGGCCGATCCCGGGCGCGGCCTCACCTACGAGGACTGCAACCTGGGACCCTACGGCTACGACGCCATCCCCGAGTTCCTGCGCGACCGTTACAGCATGGCCTCGCGCGGGAGCGCGCTGGTCGCGAAGCTGCCCGACCTGGGCTACACGATCAACCGCCGGAGCGACGTGTGGGCCGACAACGTGGCCGCCCTCTACGAGGAGGCCAAGGCGCGGCGCTGGGCGCCGGCGGTCGACATCCCGTGGGGCGAGCTCGACGTCGCCGCGGACCCGCTCCGCGAGGCGGCGATGGCGCAGGCGTGCACCCTCCTCGAGGAGGTCGCGCTGGTGGCAATGGAGGTGCCGTCGCGCTGGGTGTTCTCGATCAACCAGGAGTTCCTCGAGCTGAAGAGCTTCCTTTGCGCCCAGATGATCGACGAGGCGCGCCACGTGGAGGCGTGCCGGAAGCGGGCGCTGGTGAGCGGCCAGGGCCTCGGGCGCGCCAGCGTGTCGGCGGAGCAGGCGCTCAAGGAGCTGCTCTCCGCGGAGACCTACCCGGAGGCGTCGCTGGCGACGAACCTGCTCCTCGGCAGCTTCGTCCTCGCCATGTACCGCGCGCTCGCGGCGGTCTCCCAGGCGCGCGCCGACCGCCTCCTCGCCACCCTCTCGATGCAGGACGTGGCCCGCTCGGTCGCCTACGGCGTCGCGCACATGCGCTACCACCTCGGGCACCAGCCCGGGAAGGCGGTCGCCCTCGCCGACTACCTCGATCGCAGCGAGCACACCGTGCTCGGCATCGCCGGGACCCCCGAGTTCCTGGAGCCCCTCGTCCTGCTCGCGGCCGGCTCGCGCGCGCCCGCCGCCCTCGCGCGCGGCGCGGCCTTCGCGCGGCGCTGGTTCGCGGGCGCGCTCGGGGAGTACCTCGAGCGCTGTGGCGCCGCCGGGCTCGGCGACCGCCGGGAGCGGAGCCGGCTCCCGCGCATCGCCGCCTCGCTCGCGGGCTGAGCCGCTCCCGCGAGATCATGCGGCGGCTCGCCGTCGGCCTGATCGGTGCCGGCAAGCACGGGCAGCGCTACCTGCATCACATCCGCGCCGACGTGCCGGAGCTCGCTCTCGCCGCGCTCTGCCGGCGGGACGCGGCCAGGGGCCGCGAGCAGGCGCGCGCCCTCGGCTGCCGCTTCCACGACGAGTGGGCGGCGCTCGTCGCCGATCCCGCCGTCGAGGCGGTGATCGCCGTCGTCCCCCCGACGCTCTATCCCGCGGTCGCCGCGGCCGTCGCCGTGGCGCGCAAGCCGCTCCTCATCGAGAAGCCGCTCGCACCGACGGCCACGGCGGCGCGCGAGATCGTGCGTCTCCTCGGCGCCGCGGGCCTGCCCGTCCTGATGGCGCAGACACTGCGCTGGAACGCGGTGGCGCGCGCCATCCGGGACCGCCTGCCCGCCCTCGGCCCGCTGCGCGCCCTCTTCATCAACCAGCGCTTCGAGCCGTCGCAGCTCGGCTGGCTCGACGACCCGAGCGCGGGCGGCGGCGGCATCATCCTGCACACGGGCGTCCACAGCTTCGACCTGGTGCGCTGGCTCACGGGACGGGAGGTGGCCCGCGTCTGGTGCCGGGTGGCACGGGTGGATACCTCCAGGACCGAGGACAACTTCGTGGCCGTGCTCGAGCTCGAGGCGAGCGATGCGCTCGTGGCGGTGAACGGCTCGCGCTCGACCGCGGGGCGGTCGGGCCTGATCGACGCGGCGGCGGCCGACGGCCAGCTGGTGGGCGATCACGCCCTCGGCTTCGCCTACGGCGTCCGTGCCCTCGAGCGCACCCCGATCCCGCTTCCCGAGCCGGTGCCGACCGTGCGCGAGGTGCTGCGGGCCTTCGTGCGGCTCGTCCTCCAAGGTGAGCCAGCGCCGGTCGCCCTCGAGGACGGCGCGCGCGCGGTCGCGATTGCGGAGGCGTGCCTCGAGTCGGCCGCCACAGGCACCGTCGTCTCTCTTGCCCCGGCGCATTAGGGGCGGCGGGATCGGCAGGGCCGCCCACGCGCCACGAGCTCGAGGGCTCTTGACATCCGGGCACGCGTTGGGGTAACTGAATACTTGTTCAGTTATGAAGAGGGCGTCAACCGTGGCGTTCGCCGGCACCAACCGCTTCGAGCGCCGGCGCGAGCGCACGCGCCAGGAGCTGCTCGCGGCCGCCACCCGGGTGCTGGCCGAGAAGGGCCTGCACCAGACCAAGATCACCGACATCGCGGCCGCGGCCGACGTCGGCGTCGGCACCTTCTACCTGCACTTCCCCGACAAGGAGACCCTCTTCGACGCCGTCGTCGAGGAGACCGTGCGCCGGCTCAAGGGGACGGTCGACGCCGCGCGCGAGAAGGCCCGGGAGCCGCTCGGGAAGATCGTGGCCGCCAACCGTGCCTTCTTCCGCTTCGCGCGCGACAACCGCGAGGTGTTCAAGATCGTCTTCGGGCACGCCGCGGCCTACAACGATCTCATCCGCCGCGCCCAGGCCCTCTTCATCGCCGACATCGAGAAGGAGGTCCGCGAAGGGATCGCGAGCGGCGCCTTCGCTCCGCTCCCGCCCGCCCTGGTGGCGCAGGCGGTGGTAGGCATGGCGACCCAGGTGATCTCCTGGTGGACCGAGCACGAGTCCGTCCCGATCGAGACGCTGATCGAAACCACGACCACGCTGGCGCTGCACGGGATCACGCCCGGCGCCGCAGTGAAAGGAACCCGCCATGGCTGAAGCCGCCGTCCGCCCGATGCCGGAGCTCGACGACACCCTCGAGCGCCTGCCGACCAGCTTCGACCTCTGCTACACGTGGAGCTACGAGACCGTCCGCCAGGAGCTCCGCAACCTCTACGAGAAGGCAAAGCGCGACCAGTGGAACGCGACCGACCAGCTCCCCTGGTCGACGAGCGTCGATCCCGAGGCGGAGATCGTCCCCGACTTCCAGATCCCCGTCTACGACACGCACATCTGGGCGAAGCTGACGCCCGCCGAGATCCGCAAGCTCCGGCGCGAGGCGCTCTCCTGGACCCTCTCGCAGTTCATGCACGGCGAGCAGGGAGCGCTGCTCGCCACCGCGCAGATCACGACCGCGACACCGTGGATCGAGTCCAAGTTCTACGCCGCGAGCCAGGTGATGGACGAGGCGCGCCACGTCGAGGTGTACTCGCGCTATCTGCGCGAGAAGCTCTCCGGCGCCTACCCGATCAACCGGCACCTGAAGGCGCTGCTCGACCAGATCCTCACCGACTCGCGCTGGGACATGAAGTACCTCGGCATGCAGATCATGGTCGAGGGGCTCGCCATGGCCGCCTTCGGCTACATGCACAAGCTCTGCCTGGAGCCCCTGCTGACCGAGCTCACGCACTATGTCATGCGGGACGAGTCGCGGCACGTGGCCTTCGGCGTCCTCTCCCTGAACGACCACTTCGGGAGCCTCACGTCGGCCGAGCGGCGCGAGCGCGAGGAGTTCCTCTACGAGGGCTGCCGGCTCATGCGTGACCGGCTGCTCATGGAGGACGTGTGGGAGGTGATGGGCTGGCCGGTGGAGGAGGTACGGGAGATCGTCCTCCACTCGCGGCAGATGCAGGAGTTCCGCAAGATGCTGTTCTCGAAGATCGTGCCCAACGTGAAGCGCTTGGGCCTCCTCTCGCCCTACGTGCGCGAGCGCTTCGCGGAACTCGGCATCCTCCAGTTCGAGAACGAGGAACCGTCGGCCTGAGCGCGCTCCGGCGAGCCGTCCCCTGGGCGGTCACGCTCGCGATCTTCGCGTTCCTCTTCTGGCGCATCCCGGCCGGGAGCGTGGCCGCCACGCTCGCCAGGGCCGCGTGGGGCCGCTACCTCCTCCTCATGGGCCCCTACTGCCTCTTCTACTTCCTCGTCGACAGCTTCGTCGTGCAGCAGGCGGTCTCCTGGTTCAACGTGCACGTCCCCTACCGCGACATCCTGCCCGTGCGCGCCAGCACCTACATCCTCTCGCTGGTGAACACGCAGCTCGGCCAGGGAGGGGTCGCGCTCTACCTGCATCGCCGCCACGGGCTCCCGTTGTGGGAGATCACCGGCACGATCGTCTTCCTATCCTTCGTCGAGATCTACCAGCTCGGGCTCTACTCCTTCGTCGGCGCGGCGGCGGGAGGCGAGCTCGGCGGCGTCGCCCGCCTCCCCGTGTACGCCGCGCTGGCCGGCTACCTGCTCCTCCACCTCTGGTACTTCTCGCGCCCGCGCAGAGGCTGGCTCGGGAGAGCGCCGCTGCTCACCGCCTTCCGGCGGGCCCGCCCCCGGCACTACCTCCAGCTCCTGCTCTACAAGACGCCGAACCTGCTCGCCGCCGTCACGGTGCACTGGCTCGCGCTCCCGCTCTTCGGCATGCACGTGCCCTTCTTGACGCTCCTCACCTTCCTCCCCCTCGTCTTCTTTTTCGCGGCCCTGCCCATCGCCGCCGCGCACCTGGGGCCGAGCCAGTGGGCGTGGCAGTACTTCTTCCGCGGCGCGGCGCCCGAGGCCAGCCTGCTCGGCTACAGCATCGCGGCGCACTTCACGTTCGTCCTGGTGAACGCGCTGATCGGCCTCGTCTTCCTCCGCCGCGCCGCGCGCGAGCTAGCCTGAGGAGACTGCGACGCTCGCCGGCTACGGGACGCTCAGCTCGGAGCGCCCTGCGGCCCGAGCCGCAAGCGCGACAGCACCGCCGCCAGGTTCACGCCGACGACGATCCAGCCGCCGGCGCCGAGAAGCGGCGCCCAGGCCCGGCCCGGTAGGACGGCCGCACCGGCGAGCAGCCCGACGAGCGCATAGTTGAGCACCCCGGCCGCGTGCCCGGGGGCGCTGCGCGCGGCCTGCCGCCCGCGCACCGAGGCCGCGGCGTAGGCAGCGAAGGCGACGGCGATCGCGACCGGCACGGCCCAGGGCACGAGTCCGCGGGTCGCGCCGGCGACCGTGCCCGCCAGCACGAACGCGACGTCCGCGAGGTTGTCCAGCACCGCCCCGTGCCGCGTGGGGCCAGGCCCGCGGCGCGCGAGCACCCCGTCGCAGAAATCGCTCACGGCCGCCACCGCGAACAAGACCGCGGGCATCCACCGCCCCTCGCCGCCGAGGGCACGCGCGAGCGCGCCCGGGAACATGGCCGCCGCGCCGAGACGCACCACTCCGAGCGCGTCGGCCGCGGCCGGCACCTCTAGACCTTCGCTCCCTCGGTCACCCGGATCGGACGGCGCCGGTGATCGCGGCGCAGGAGGACGTAGAGCGCACCCGCACCGCCATCGCACGGGCGGGCGGTCGTGAAGCCGAGCACGATGCGCGCCGCACGCCCCCGGGCGAGCCACGACTTGAGCCGCTCCTTCAGCACCGGCGTCTGGTCCTTCGAGTTGTGGCCGCGGCCGTGCACGATGAGGACGCAGCGCTGCCCCCGCGCGACCGATTCTGCAAGGAACCGCTCCACCGCGAGGCGCGCGGTCTCGGACGTCATGCCGTGCAGGTCGAGGTACTCCTGCCAGGCGAAGTCACCGCGGCGGAGTCGGCGCAGCACGCGCGGGTCGAGCCCCACGATCGCGCCCTCGACGTACTCGCGTGTGTCGGTGATGTCGAAGCGGGTCGCCCCCCGGGTCAGGTCGGAGAGCGCGGCGAGCGCTTCCGCCTCCTCGCTGACCAGCGGGCGCGCCGCCCCGGCCGGCGCCGGACCCTCGACGCGCGCAGCGCGCCCGCGCGGCAGCGGCACCACGCCCTCCATCGCGTGCGCGAAGAGGTCCGGCTCCTCGGCGCGAGGAGCGGGCGGCGGTGCCGGCCGGGGCAGTGCACGGAGCCGCTTCCCCAAGTCCACGAACGGGGCGTTCAGCGCCCTCCGGCCCTGCTCGCGCGCGCGCTCGTCGCCGGCTCCTCGACCGCGCCGCCGCATGCTTCGCCTCTACCACAGGCGGCCGGCCGATCGAACCGGTGCTCAGCGCCGGTAGTGGGTCAGCTTAACCCACTGAGCCACTACCTCAGCGCCCGTCGGTGGGGTCATCCACGAGCGGGCTGCCGCGCTCGCTCGCGAGCTCCTCGAGCGCCTTCCAGGCGAGCTTGCTCGGCTTCACGTGCCCGTTCTCCCACCGGCTCACGGTGGAGAAGGTGACGCTGAGGGCCTGCGCGAGCCCCTCCTGGGTGAGCCCGATGCGCCGGCGCCAGGCGCGGATAATGCGCCCCGCGTCTCGCGGCGGGCTGCTCTTCCGTTCGGGGCTCGCGCTCATGATTCTAAGGACGGAAGCAACCCAGGTGCCACAGCGGTCCGTCGATTCTCTGTGCCGTTCCCGGCCGAACGAGCGTCACCGAAATGCCTGTCCGCCCGCTGTGCGACCAACCCATGACGCCCCCTTGCGGCTGCGGGGGGGCGTTGCTAAGCGCGGCAGGTGCCCACCCCGCAGACAATCCTGGAAGTGCTCAAGCGGGTCCCCTACCCCGGCTTCAGCCGCGACATCGTGTCCTTCGGGATGGTGAAGGACATCGAGGTCTCGTCCGCGGGGGTCACGATCCATCTCGCGCCCACCACCGCGCAGCAGGACGTGCTCGAGCGGATCGCCGCCGCGGTCCGCGCCGCGGTCGAGGCCATGCCGGACGTCACCGGCCGGGTCGAGATCGTGCAGGCGCCACCACCCGCGCCCCCCCGCGCGCGCGGCCCGCAGCCGATCCCGGGCGTGCGGCGGGTCCTCGCCGTGACCAGCGGCAAGGGCGGGGTCGGCAAGTCGACCGTCGCCACCAATCTGGCCCTCGCGCTCGCCACGCTGCGTCCGGCGATCGGCCTCATGGACGCGGACGTGTACGGGCCGAGCGTGCCCCTCATGCTCGGCATCGACGAGAAGGCGCGCACCGGCGAGGACCGGCGGATCATCCCGGTGGAGACACACGGGCTCCGCGTCATCTCGATGGGGATGTTCGTCGGTGAGGCAACTCCGGTCATCTGGCGCGGGCCGATGATCACGAAGCTCATCACCGAGTTCCTGCGCAACGTCGAATGGGGCGAGCTGGACATCCTGGTGCTCGATCTGCCGCCCGGCACCGGCGACGTGCAGCTCACGCTCACGCAGCAGGTCCCCATCACGGGCGGGCTCATCGTGACCACGCCGCAGGACGTGGCGCTCGCCGACGTCCGGCGCGGCATCCAGATGTTCCGCCAGGTGAATGCGCCGGTCCTCGGCCTGATCGAGAACATGAGCTTCCACCTCTGCCCCGGCTGCGGCGAGCGCACCGATCTCTTCGGCCACGGCGGCGGCGCCGCGATGGCGCGCGAGGCAGGCATCCCGCTGCTCGGCGAGGTGCCGCTCGTGCGCGCCATCCGTGAGGCGGGCGACGCGGGGCTGCCGATCGTCGCCGCCGACCCGTCGCACCCGCAGAGCCGGGCGTTCCGCGAGATCGCCGAGCGCGTGCTGGTGCGGCTCGCGGAGGCGGAGCGGGTCTCGGGTGCCCGTTCGCGCGAGACGCAATGACGCCGTGATCGTCGACCAGGGGCGGGCGCGCGCCGGGGCCGGCGCTGGGTGCCGGCTCAGCGCCGGCGCCGGCCGTGCAGCAGCACCACGGCCACTCCGACCGTGATCGCAGAATCCGCGACGTTGAAGGCGGGCCAGTGAAGCGCGCCCCAGTGGAGGTCGAGGAAGTCGATCACCTCGCCGTAGCGCAGCCGGCAGACGAGGTTCCCGAGGGCACCCCCCAGCACGGCGCCGAACGCGGCCACGAGCCCGCGCTGGTCCGCCGGCGTCCGGCGCACGAGCGAGACGAGCGCGCCCACCGCCGCGATCGTCACCACGAAGAAGAGCGGCAGGCGGATCCCGCGTGGCGCCGCCGCGAGCACTCCGAAGGCCGCGCCCGTGTTGCGCACGTAGGTGAGCGCGAGGAAGGGCAGCAGGTCGATCGTCTCGTGCAGCACCATGGCGCGCTCGACGACGAGCTTGCTCGCCTGATCGGCGACCAGCACGGCCGCGGCCGCCAGCGCCGCGAGCCGGAGCCGGAGGTCGGCGAGCGGGCTCACGCGACCACGCCGGCACAGCGCTCGCAGAGGTCGGGATGCCGCGGGTCCTGGCCGAGGGCCCGGATGTTCCAGCAGCGCGGACACTTCTCGCCCGGCGCGCGCTCGACGCCCACGCGCAGCCCGGGCACGAGCGGGCTCTCGGGCGCGCCGTCGGCCCCGCCGAGCGCCACGTCGGCGACCAGGAAGAGCGACGGCAGGTCGGCCGCGCACTCCGCGAGCAGCCGGCCGAGGCCGTCGGCCGACGGCGCGCCCAGCGCCAGGCGCGCCTCGGACGACTGCCGGACGAGCCCCGCCTGACGCGCCTCCTCGATCGCCTTGGTGACCGCGCCGCGCACCGCGAGGAGCTGCTCGAAGCGCGCCGCGACGTCGGGCGCCCGCCACTCGGCCGGCGGCGGCCCGAGCCCGGCGAGAAAGACGCTCTCCGGGCGGCCGGCGCCGGGCATGAAGCGCCACACGTCCTCGGCCGTGAAGGACAGCACGGGCGCCATCAGGCGCACGAGCACGTCGAGGATCGCGTGCAGCACGGTCTGCGTCGCCCGCCGCTCGGGTCCGCCGGCGCGCTCGCAGTAGAGCCGGTCCTTGCGCACGTCGAGGTAGAAGGCGCTCAGGTCGACGCTGCAGAAGTTGTTGAGGGCGTGGAAGACCAGGTGGAACTCGAAGTCCTCGTACCCCGCCAGGCAGCGCGCGGCGAGCGCGTGCGTCTGGTGAAGCGCCCAGCGCTCCAGCTCGGGCAGGCGCTCGACGGCGACGGCGTCGCGTGCCGGGTCGAAGTCGTAGAGGTTCCCCAGGAGGAAGCGCGCCGTATTGCGCACGCGGCGGTAGGCCTCGACGAAGCCCTCCAGTATCTCCTCCGAGATGCGCATCTCCTCGCGGTAGTCGGTGGCCGCGACCCAGAGGCGCAGGAGCTCGGCGCCGTGGCGCTTGAGGATCTCCTCGGGCGCGATCGCGTTACCGAGCGACTTGGACATCTTGCGGCCGCTGCCGTCGACGAAGAAGCCGTGCGTGATGACGATGTCGTAGGGCGCGCGGCGCTCGACCGCGACGCCGGTGAGCAGCGCGCTGTGGAACCAGCCGCGGTGCTGGTCGCTGCCCTCGAGGTAGAGGTCGGCGCGGCCGCCCAGCTCCGGCCGGCGCTCGACCACGGCCTTCCAGCTCACCCCCGAGTCGAACCACACGTCGAGGATGTCGGTCTCGGGACGGAACGCCGCGGCCCCGCACCGGGGGCATCGCATGCCCGGCGGCACCAGCTCCGCGACCGGGCGGCGGAACCAGGCGTCCGCGCCCTCGCGCTCGAAGACCGCCGCCACGTGCGCGCAGAGCGCCTCGCTGGCGATTGCCTCGCCGCACGCCTCGCAGTAGACGGCGACCACCGGCACGCCCCAGTCGCGCTGGCGCGAGATGCACCAGTCGGGCCGGGTGGCGATCATGTTGCCGATCCGCTCGCGCCCCCAGGCGGGGATCCAGCGCACCCGCTCGATCTCGGCGAGGGCTCGCTTGCGGAGATCGGCGCGCTCCATGCCGATGAACCACTGCTCGGTGGCACGGAAGACCACCGGGTTCTTGCAGCGCCAGCAGTGCGGGTAGCTGTGCGCGACGGTCGCGGCGGCCAGCAGGGCGCCCTTCGCGCGCAGGTGCTCGACGATGCGGGGATTCGCCTCCCACACGCTCGTCCCGGCCCACTCCGGGACCTCGGCCGTGAACCGTCCGTGCGCGTCCACCGGTGCCAGCACCTCGAGGCCGTAGCGGAGGCCGGTCTCGTGGTCCTCCTGCCCGTGCCCGGGCGCCGTGTGCACGAGCCCGGTGCCGGTCTCGAGGGTCACGTAGTCGGCGAGCACGATGGGCACGATCCGGTCGATCCATGGGTGCCGGCAACGGCCGCCCTCCAGCTCGGCGCCGCGGAAGCGCCTGAGCACCTTCGCGGCGCCTAGCAGGCGCTCGAGCGCGGGCACGAGCGCGGCGGCCACGACGAGGGTCCGCTCTCCGAACGTCGCCGCCACGTACTCGTGCTCGGGATGTACGGCGACAGCGAGGCTCGCGGGGAGCGTCCACGGCGTCGTCGTCCAGATCGCGGCCGCGGGCGCCGCGACGCCCCGCAACGCCGCAGGGAGGGGCTCGACGAAGGGGTAGGCGACGTGGACCGAGGGCGATTCGTCGTCCCTGTACTCGACCTCGGCCTCGGCGAGCGCGGTGGCGCACGACGGACACCAGAGGACGGGCTTCTTGCCGCGGTAGACGAGCCCCTCCGCGATCGACCGCCCGAGGGCACGGACCTCCTCCGCCGCGTACGACGGGTCCATGGTGAGGTACGGATGCTCCCAGTCGCCGAGCACGCCGAGGCGCCGGAACTCCGCGCGCTGGACGGCGACGAAGCGCTCGGCGTAGGCGCGGCAGCGGGCGCGCACCTCGCTCTTCGGCATCGCCTCCTTCTTGGCGCGCCCGAGCTCCTTCTCGACGTTGAGCTCGATCGGGAGGCCGTGGCAGTCCCAGCCCGGCACGTACGGAGCGAGGCGCCCCGTCATCGCGCGGTGCTTCACGATGATGTCCTTCAGCACCTTGTTGAGCGCCGTGCCGAGGTGGATGTGGCCGTTGGCGTATGGCGGCCCGTCGTGCAGGACGAAGCGCGGCCTGCCGGCGTTCGCCGCCAGGAGACGCTCGTAGACATGCGTCTCCTCCCAGCGCCGCACCGTCTCCGGCTCCCGCTGGGCGAGGTTCGCCTTCATCGGGAAGTCGGTGCGCGGCAGGTTGAGCGTCGCCTTGTAGTCCATCGGAGCGCCGGTCACGCTACCTACCAGCGCGTCTGCGGGCTTTCAAAGGGAACCGCGTGGCGCGAAGGCCGTGAGCGTGCGCTCGACCGCGGCCGCGCGCGACTCGCCGACCGGATTGGGGAACACGATCGCGAGGCTCGCCCCCGCCCTGCGGTAGGCGGCGAGCCGCGCGCGGCAGTGCGCCGGATCACCCGCGAGCGTCACCGCGTCGGCCAGCGCGTCGCTCACCGCCGCCTCGGCGCGCGCCACGTCCCGCGTCCGCCACGCGACGCGCACCGCCTCCACCTCGGCGCGGAAGCCGCTCGCGGCCAGCATGTTGCCGTAGAAGGGCAGGTTCGCGTAGCGTGCGAGCATGCGCTTCGCCTCCCGGAGCGCTGCCGCCCCGTCGTCGGCGAGGTAGCAGGTGGTGAAGTGGCAGACCTGGAGCGCGCCGGGATCGCGCCCGGCGCGCGCCGCGCCGCGGCCGAGCGCGGCCAGCGCACGCGGGTAGCGCGCGAGCGGGAAGAGATTGAAGATCGGCCCGTCGGTCAGCTCGCCCGCGAGCTCGATCATGCGCTCGGCGAGGGCGGCGGCCAGGAGCTTCGGCTGGATCGCCGGCCGCGGCTGGTGCGGTCCGCTGGTCCACGCGCTGCGCAGCGTGCCGATCACCTGGCGCATCTTCCCGAGCGGGTCGCCCATGTCGATGCCGAGCGGCTCGTTGACGGCGCGGTGCCCGACGCCGAGACCCAGCAGGAGACGGCCGCCCGAGAACTCCTGCGCCGCGGCGGCCTGCTCGGCGAGCAGCGTCGGCTGGCGGAGGTAGACGTTGGTGATCGCCGTGCCGACGCGCAGGCGGTCGGTCGCGAGCGCCACCGCCTCGGCGTAGGCGAGCGAGTCGCCGTACGACTCCGAGATGAAGACCGCCTCGAAGCCGAGCGCCTCCGCTCGCTGCGACCACGCGACGACGTCGCGCGGCGAGGCGTCCCGGAGGGGCATCAGGCCGAGCGCAAGGCGGTCCATCACCGAGCCATAGCGCGGCGCGAGCCGTTGCGGCAACGCCGGGCCTCGACTACATGGAGAGCATGGCGCGGCGGATGCTCCTCCACTTCCAGAAGGGCGGCTTTCCCGCCTACGAGGAGGCGGACGAGCAGGGCATGCCGCAGCCGTGCGCGCTCGGCATCCCCTGGGTCAACCCGGACACGCTGCGGACGCTCGCCGGGCTCCGCATCCCGCGGACCGACCCCTGGGGCCGGCCGTTGCCCGAGTCCAACGCCTCCGGCTCACGGTAGCCGGCGCCGCGGCGCGCGGCCGCGCGGTGCCTCCGGCTCGAAGAGGACCCGCGCGGCGCCCCGCCAGTGCTTGCGCAGCCCGAAGAAGTAGCAGCAGAGGTTGCTCTCCAGGTCGTTGTGGAAGGTGCGCTGGCGGCCGTCGGCGAACATGATGCGCACGAGGCAGGTGCCGCCCTCGAGGACCGAGGTCATCTCCTCGACCACGGCACCCTCGCCCCACTCCTCGTGATCGGTATGGAAGACACGGTCGCCGAGACGGAGGTAGAGGCGCGGCGGCATCGACCGAGTGTAGCCGGTCCAGCGCGGCCCCTACCAGCCGGGTCCATGCCCATCGGCCAGCGACTCGACCCCGGGTAGGAGACTCGATCGCCCCCCCTTTTTCTTCGCCGCACTCCCCGATCGAGCCGGTGGAGACGTGATCCCGAAGACGTGATCCCGACGACTCCTCCCGTCTGCTATCCATGCCCTCCATGAAGGCACGCCCGTCGACCCTCGCACTCGCTCTGGGCCTCATGATCGCGACGGCGGCGCGCGGCGCCGGCGGCTTCGGCTCCCCCGTGGTCGTCACCGGCCTCGACACGGGCGAGCCCGGCATCGACGTCGCCCCCGACGGCACCATCTACGTCAACGCGCCCGCCGGGCTGCTCTCGAACCTGCCCGGCTCGCCGAGCTTCGTGTTCCGCTCGGACGACGGGGGCGCGACCTGGACGCTGACCCCGCCCGGAGGCCGCGCCAACCTGCCCGGCGGTGGCGACTCGGACCTCTCCGTCGACCCGGGGACGGGCACGCTGTACATGACCGACCTGTGGCTCGGGAGCGCCACCGTGTCGCGCTCCACCGACGGCGCGAGCTGGCTCGCGAACCCGCTCCAGGGCGTGGTGAGCCAGGACCGCCAGTGGGTGGCGGCGGCCGGCGGGGGGAACGTCTACCACGCGACGCACCAGATCCCGCTCGGGCTCGTGGTCTCCAAGTCGGCGGCACCTGCCGACGGCCTCGTTTTCCCGGTCTCCACCGTCGCGGCCACCCCCGTCGATCAGACCGGCTGCGTCTGCCCGCCGGGGAACCTGCTCGCCGAGCCGGGCCCGGACATCCTCGGCTCGGGCGATCGCGTGGGCCTGATCTACGCGACCTCCAGCGGGGGCATCAAGTTTGCCCGCTCCACCAATGGCGCCCTCACGTTCACGAACGTGGCGATCTCGGCGGCGAGCTCCGCCGATACCACGCTCGCGTTTCCGGTGGTGGCCTCGGCCGGCAACGGCAGCCTGCACGCCGTCTGGCTCGAGGTCTTCGGCACGGCGTCGTCGCGCGTACGTTACGCGCGCTCCGCCGACTGGGGAGCGAGCTGGACCGCGCCGGCGACCCTCGTCTCGGCCGGCACGTCGGTCTACCCGTGGGTCGCGGCCGGGGGCGGCAAGGTCTCGGTGACCCTCTACCACGCCGACGCCGGGGGGACACCGGACACGGTGGCCGAGGGGAGCCAGTGGTTCGAGGCCTACCTCGAGAGCACGGACGGCGGCGCCACCTTCGCGCCGCTCGCCGTCATCGACTCGGTCCCGGTGAAGAGCGGGCCGATCTGCACCCAGGGCGTCGGCTGCAGCGCCGATCGCGAGCTGCTCGACTTCCAGTCCGTCACGCTCGACGGCGCCGGGCGCGCAAACGCGGTCTGGACCCGTTCCATCGACGGGGTGAGCGACACCGAAATCCGCTTCGCGCGGCAGTGACGTTCACAGCCTCAGAGCGGGCCGTCAGAACGAGGACCCGCCCTCCGGCGCGATCTCGATCCGCCCGCCCCCGACCACGACGGGCACGATCCGCCGCCCGCGCGTCACCTTGAGCAGCTCGGCGACCGCCTCGGGGTGCTCCGTGAGGTTGACCTCGCGCACGGCCACGCCGCGCGCCGCGAGCTCGGCGCGCATCGCCGCGCAGTACGGGCAGCCGGTCCTGGTGTAGAGAAGGACGGGCGCCGCATGCATCATGGGACCTCGGTGCCTGCGATCAGCGTCGCCGCGGCGCTGAACATGCCGCCGAGACCGTGGCAGAGGGCGATCCTGGCGCCGGCGACCTGCCGGGGCCCGCACTCGCCGCGCAGCTGCCGCACCGCCTCGACCAGCGTGAACATCCCGTACATGCCGCTGTGCGTGTAGGAGAGGCCGCCGCCGTTGGTGTTCATCGGGAAGTCGCCGCCCGGCGCGGTACGCTGGCCCGCGACGAACGCGCCGCCCTCGCCCTCCCTGCAGAAGCCGAGGGCTTCCAGCGCCATGATCGGCACGATCGTGAACGCGTCGTAGACCTGGGCCACGTCGACGTCGGCGGGCGTGACGCCCGCCATGGCGAAGGCGCGCTCGCCCGCCATGCGCGCCGCCTCCCAACGCGCGAAGTCCGGCATCTGGCTCACCATGACGTGGGTGGACGCCTCGCCCGTGCCGAGCACGTAGACCGGCCGCTGGAGGCAGTCGCGCGCGCGCTCGGCCGAGGTCACCACCACCGCCCCGCCGGCGTCGGTCACGAGGCAGCAGTCGAGGAGATGAAGCGGCCAGGAGATCATGCGCGAGGCGAGCACGTCCTCCACCGTGAGCGGATCGCGCATCAAGGCACGGGGGTTCAGCTGCGCCCACTTGCGGGTCGCGACCGCGACCTCGGCGAGCTGCTCGCTCGTCGTCCCGAACTCGTGCATGTGGCGGGCGGCGGCGAGCGCGTAGCCCGTCGGCGGGCCGGCCAGGCCGAAGGGCTGCTCGAACTGGAGCCGCCACGAGTCGGGACCGAAGCGCGTGCCGGGCATGCCGATGCGCGAGGCGCCGCTCTCGCCGTGCGTGATGAGCGCGACCTCGCACACGCCCGCCGCGATGGCCGCCATCGCGTGCTCGACGTGCGCGATGAAGGAGCAGCCGCCGATCTGCGTGCCGTCGATGTAGCGTGGGCGGATGCCCAGGTACTCGGCGGTCTCCGAGCCCATCCACAGGCCGGCGCTGAAGACGGCGTCGACCGCGTCCTTGCGGAGCCCCGCGTCGGCGAGCGCGTTGCGCGCCGCCTCGGCATGGAGCTGGAAGGCCGACTTGTGCGGCAGCTTCCCGTGCTCGTCCGCCTCGGCCGCGCCCACGATGGCGACTCGGCCCCTCATGCGGCGCGCCTCCGGGCTCATGCGGGCCGGAAGCGCGGCAGCGCGACCTCGGGCGACACGTCCTCGAACACGACCTCGACCGGCATGCCGATCGTGATCTTCGCCGGGTCGGGCGCAATGCCGACCAGGTTGGTCATCATCCGCGGGCCCTCGTCGAGCTCGACGATCGCGATCACGTAGGGCACCGGGAGGGGAAAGTTCCGGGCCCCGCGGTGCACCACCGTGAAGGTGTGCAGCCGGCCGCGCCCGGAGACGCGCCGCCACTCGAGATCGGCGCCGAGGCAGCGCGGGCAGACGGCGCGCGGGTAGAAGACGTGCGCGCCGCACGTGCGGCAGCGCTGCAGCGAGAGCTCGTGCCGCCGCGCCGCCTCCCAGAAGGGACGCGTCTCGGGCGTGGGGAGGGGGAGCGGTCCGCTGTACTCGGGCATGCGCCGTGGGCTGTGGACTCGGCGATCCGGGCGGCTTATAGAGGCTTCACTCCGAAGGGGTCAAGCTTGCGTGCGCTCCCGATCACGCTCCTCGTCGCCCTCCCGGCGCTCGCCGCCGCGGAGGCGACGATCACATGGGAGGAGGCCGACAAGCACGTCGGCGAGCAGGCGACCGTCGAGGGCCGCGTGGTGGACGTGCACTGCTCGCCGATCTCCTGCCTGCTCGCCTTCGAGCCCACGTTCAACCGCTTCACCGCCGTCGTCCAGGCGCGGAGCTTCGACGCGTTGCCGCCCGCCGAGCTCGAGCGCCGCTACAAGGGCCAGCACGTCCTCGTGCACGGCACCATCCGGAAGAACGACGGCAAGCCCGAGATCGAGGTCGCAAGCTCAGAGGCGCTCTCGCTCGCGGGCGCCCGGCGGCGCGAGGAGCGCGGCCCGGAGGGCGCCCCGCGCGCCCAGGCCGAGGCGGCGCAACGGCTGGCCGACGTGCTGACGCGCATCGAGGACCTGACCGAGCGCCTCGCCGGAGTGGAGGAGCGCCTGGACACGCTGCTGGCGCAGATGGAGCAGCGGAACGCGGCGCTCGCCGCCGCCGAGGGGGCCCAGGCGCCCCCACCGCCGCCTGCGAGTGCGGCGCGGCCCGCCTACCAGGCGATTCGCTCCGTCAAGCGCGGCATGTCGCGCGCCGACGTCGAGCGGCTCGCCGGTCCGCCGCAGTACGCGGAGGCGAACTCCGGCGGCTGGACGACGTGGTACTGGGCCGACGGCCGCAGCGTGAGCTTCGACGGGCGCGGGCGGGTGCAGGCGCTGAACGGGTTCGGCACGCCGTAGCGCGGGCCGCTACAGCCGCGCCCGCAGCCGCTCGACCAGCTGCGGCAGGATCTCCCCCGCCGGCCCGCGCAGCGCGTGGCGGCAGAGCGGGGTGATCTCCGAGTCGTAGGGGTTGACTTCCAGCAGGTCACCACCGCGCTGGTGGATGGTGATCGGGAACTGCGCCGCCGGGTAGACGGTCGCCGAGGTACCGGCGACGATCATGCAGTCGGCCCGCTCGGCCTCCTCGAAGCAGCGGTCGAGGACGTCGGGCGGGATCGGCTCGCCGAAGGACACCGTGTCGCTCTTCAATATCCCGCGGCAGCTCGGGCAACGCGGCGGCAGCTCGGCGAAGTCGATCGACTCGCGCGGGTAGCGCGCGATGCACTCGATGCAGCGGATCAAGGTCGCGTTGCCGTGGATCTCGAGCAGGCGCTCGCTGCCCGCGGCGCGGTGCAGGTTGTCCACGTTCTGCGTGATCGTGCATTTGAGGACGCCGAGCTCCTCGAGCTCCGCCAGCGCCGTGTGGCCGGGGTTCGGCCGCGCCGCCGCGAGCGCCTCCCAGAGCTCGCGCATGGGGCCCGCCGGGTTGAGCCGCTCCTCCCAGGCGCGCCGCGGGTCCCGGAGGAAGCGCTGGTAGCCGTCCATGGGCGGCTCGCCATGCTTGGTCCACAGGCCGCCGGGCCCACGGAAGGGTGGGATGCCGCTCTCCACCGACAGGCCAGCCCCGGTGAGCGCGATCAGGTAGCGCGCGCGGGCGAGACACTCGGCCGCGCGTTCGAGGACCTCGAGCTCCCACGCTTCCATCGAGCGGCCTCCGGACTCTCGCGCCCCCCGCCGTCGATGTCAACCCACGCGGGTCGGGCGGTTGACACGGCGGAGCCGGCCGGTACCTTTGCCTGCCGCATGACCGCCTCGGTCGCGGGGGTGATCGTCGCCGGCGGGCGCGCCTCTCGCATGGGCGGGCGCGACAAGGCATTCGCCGCGGTGGGCGGCGAGCCGATCGCGGTGCGGACGATCCGGTTGTTCCACGATCTCTTTCCCCAGGTCCTGGTGGCGACCAACCGCCCCGAGCGCTTCCGCGGCCTCGGCGTCGAGACGGTCGCCGACCGCTTCCCGGGCTGCGGGCCGCTGGCGGGCATCCACGCGGCGCTGCTCGCGGCACGACACCCGTACGCCTTCGTCGCCGCGTGCGACATGCCGGGGCTCGACCCGCACGTCATCCGCTTCCTGCTGGCCCGCATCGGCGGTGCCGATGCCGTCGTGCCGCGCTGGCAGGGCGACGTCGAGCCACTGCACGCCGTGTACGCGGCGCGTTGCCTCCCGGCGACGGAGGCGAGCCTGCGCGCCGGCCGCCCGACGCTCCGCGACTTCCTCGGCACGATCCGCGTCGACTACGTGAGCGAGGCCGAGCTCGGCCGGGTGCGCGGCGCGGCGGCGAGCCTGGTCAACGTGAACACGCCCGAGGAGCTGGCGGCGGTGGGCGGCCGCTTCGAGGAGCCCTGGGGGTGAGCCGCGATCCCGGCGCCGAGCTGGTCGAGGTCCTCGACGACCACGGCCGCCCGGTGGCCACCGTGACGCGGCGCGAGATGCGCGCGCGCCGCCTGCCGCACGGCTCGACCTACGTCCTCGTCTTCAACCGGCGGGGCGAGCTCTTCGTCCACCTGCGCTCTCCCGACAAGGACGTCTACCCGGGGCGCTGGGACGTCGCCGTCGGCGGCGTGCTCGCGGCGGGCGAGTCGTTCGACGAGGGCGCACGCCGCGAGGTGCGCGAGGAGCTCGGCGTCGAGCTCGAGCCCGAGCCGCTCTTCCCGCTTCGCTGGGCGGACGAGCACACCGTGGTGCACGGCATGGTGTACCGCGCGCGGCACGACGGCCCCTTCCGCCTCCAGCCCGAGGAGATCGTGCGCGGCGAGTTCCTCGCCCTGGAGGCGGTCGCGGCGCGCGCCGCGCGCGAGCCGTTCTGCCCCGACGGCCTGGCCGCCCTGGTCGAGTACCGCCGCCGGCCGGGCGGCCGTGAATGAGGCCCGCCGCCTCCCTCCTTGACACCCCGCGAAGCCCCTTCCTATAAGGCCGCCGGCCGCGCGCGCGGCGGCCTCGAGCGCGGCGACACGGAGGCCCCATGACGACGGCCACGAGGCGGCATGCGCGGCGGCTACTCCTCGCCAGCCTGGTCCTCGGCGCGATCGCCCGCCCGGCGCGCGCCCTCACGCTCGACGACCGCGGCGAGATGCGTCTCGGGCTCCGCGCCTACACCGCGGCGCGCATCGGCACCGAGAAGATGGGCGGCAGCGACGACCCGCTCAGCTTTCCGAACTCCGCCGCCGGTCATCTCCGCCAGCACCGATACTTCCTCGAGCTGAAGCTCGATCACGATGTGCGCAGGCTCGCCAAGACGGGCTACGGCCTCGCCCGGCTGTTCGGCTGGATCGACCCGAACACCCTCAAGTACAGCCTCCAGTACCGCGGCGAGGGCGAGGGAATCTACGACTACGGGCCCGACGAGTTCCACCACCAGTTCCGCAAGCTCCAGGCCGTGCGCCTCGATCTCCCCAACATCCCGGGGCTGCTCAGCAACCGCCTCCCCGACGCGTACATCAAGCGCCGCATCGACTTCCTGCGCCGTATCGCGCGCCAACGCCACCGCTTCTTCCTCGGCTACGTCGACTTCGAGAAGGGTCCGCTCTTCCTCCGCGTCGGCCGCCAGATCCTCGCCTGGGGCGAGACCGACGTGTTCCGGCTGCTCGACAACATCAACCC
>VBKJ01000197.1 GCA_005879795.1 Deltaproteobacteria bacterium | reverse complement strand
CTTGCCCGCGGGGAGGTCGATCTGCGTCACGTCGCCCGTCACCACGGCCTTCGAGCCGTAGCCGAGGCGGGTCAGGAACATCTTCATCTGCTCGGTGGTCGTGTTCTGGGCCTCGTCGAGGATGACGAACGAGTCATTGAGCGTCCTTCCGCGCATGAAGCCGAGCGGCGCCACCTCGATCGTGCCCCGCTCCACCATCCGCCGGGCGCGATCGAAGTCGACCATGTCGTGGAGCGCGTCGTAGAGCGGGCGGAGGTAGGGGTTCACCTTCTCCGCCAGATCCCCGGGGAGGAAGCCGAGCTTCTCGCCCGCCTCGACCGCGGGGCGCGTCAGGATGATGCGGGTGAAGCTGTTCTTCATGAGCTCGGCGACGGCCATGGCCATGGCGAGGTACGTGTTGTGGTTCACGAAGCCGTTCGCGCAGAAGGAGTGGGAGCCCGGGACGGTGAGATCGTAGACGTCGGCCTCGCCCTCTTCGATCGCCGTGATCTCCGCCCAGAAGAGTCCGAGCCGGTACGCCTCACCGGCGACGGCGGTGGTGAGCAGTCCAAGGATCTCATCCAGCTTGGCGTAACTCGGCTGCCGGCGGTCGATGCGATAGTCGTGAACCCGCTTGTGGCTCGCGTGAGAAAGCACCGTGGCCCTCGTCGCAGCGTCGATGAGCGCGGCCACGTGAGGGACCAGGTCGAGGTTCGTGTTCTGCGGCTTCTGGAGCGTCTGCTTCCTGACGAGACCGAAGCCGATCCCTCGGAAGAAGCGCGCGGCTTCGGCGCCCCGGATCTCGAGCTCGTAGTACTGCCGCGCGCGACCCCGGTACTCGACCTGGCGCACGCGCTTGGCGGAGAGGATGCCGAAGTTCAAGAGAACGATCTGCACCTCGTCGATCAGCCGCTTCGACGCGGAGCAGAGGCTCGGGTAGCCACCCCGCCGCTCGACCGTCCCGTCGGTGTCGAAGAGGCCCCGCAGGAAGGCGACCACGATCTCCTTCGGGGCTCGCAGCACCGCCCCGGGGATGCGCTTCGTCGACGCCTTGCCGGCCGACATGCCGAGGCCGAGCAGCAGCTGGTACAGCTGGGCGCTGGCGATGATGTAGTCGTACGGACGATTGCCGCTGTTGCGGAATACCTTGAGCCCCAAGCGGTCTGCGAGGGCCCGGAAGCGCTCCACGATCTCCGGGTCGGCGGTCGAGAGGATCACCCGGTTCCGGAACGTCAGGCAACCATCGCCGGTGAGAACGCCGAGCAAGTAGGCGAGGCCCTCGTCGAGCCTCTCGACGGCGATCGCCTTCGCGCGGTCTTGCGGACCGTTCCGGCGATACGCGAAGCGGATCTCGGTGTCCCGGCCGAACATCGCCTGCCCCCGCTGCACGGCGAGGTAGTCGCCCGTCCGCAGCTCGTCCGCGCGCTGCCACGCCAGTGTGCCGTCGGGCCGAAGTCGAAGGAGCGGGTGCTCCGGCGTCACCTCGATCTCGAGCCCGAGGCGCGTCGTGATGCGACGCGTCCGCGAGCGGCCACCGTCGTACACGTGGCTCGCCCGCTCTCCCCCGTAGAGGCTCGCGATCTGCAGATCGATCGGCCGATACTCACCCGGCGCGGTTCCCTCCGCGAGCGAGGCGATCTCGACCAGGCCTCGCGTGGTGAGCACCAGCGAGGAGCCGGCGACGCACTTCCCGGTCCCCGCCGGGCCGATCCCGAAGACGATGTCGAAGTTGCGGATGGCGTCGATGTACTCCTTCTGCGCCACGCTCTTCGGCGTGATGACGCGCTTGTGCGCGGAGATGAAGACCGTGTCGAGGAAGATGTCGCGCAGCTTGGCGTTGCGGTCGCTGGAGAGGATGCGGAGCGCGTAGTCGACGTCGGCGGCGTAGATCGGGTAGCCGCTCTCGAGCAGCCCGTAGAGCTGCAGGAGGACGCGGCTCGCGAGCTCGGTCTCGACCGGGTCGCCGTGCAGGGTGAGGGTCGAGTCGGCGACGTCGATGCGCACGCCCACCTGCCGCTCGAGCGCCTTCACGTGCTCGTCGTGCTGGCCGAGCAGCTCGCGGAAGAGGCGCGCGTCGGCGAAACGCAGCTCGGCGGGTGCGGACGCCGTCTCGGCCAAGGCCTCAGCGGCTCCCGGCGCCGAGCAGCTCGTAGGCGGCCGCGAGCGCCTCGTCGAGCCGGGCCGGATCCTTCCCGCCGGCCTGCGCGAAGTCGGGCCGCCCGCCGCCCCCGCCGCCCACCAGCGGCGCGAGCTGTTTGATGATGTTCCCGGCGTGGTAGCGGCCGGTCAGGTCCTTCGTGACCCCGGCCACCAGGAGCGCGCGCTCTCCATCGGCGGCGCCGAGCACGACCACGCCCGACTTGATCCGATCGCGCACGCGGTCGACCATCTCGCGCATCCCCTTCTCGTCCAGGCCCTCGACCCGCGTCGCGAGCACCGTGACGCCGTCGACGTGCCGCGCGTCGGCGAGGAGGTCGCGCGAGGCCCCACCGGCGAGCTTCCCCTGCAGCTCGGCGATCCGCCTCTCGAGCTCGCGCTGCTGCGCGAGGAGCTTCTCGAGCTTCGCGGCCGCCTCCTCGCCCGGGGCGCGCAGCAGCGCGCTGACCTCGCGCAGCAGCGTTTCGTGGCTGCGGATGAGCTCGAGGGCGCCCGCGCCCGACACGGCCTCGACGCGCCGGACCCCGGCCGCGACCCCGCTCTCGCCGCGGATCTTGAGGATGCCGATGTCGCCCGTGCGCGTCACGTGCGTGCCGCCGCACAGCTCGGTCGAGAAGTCGCCCATGCGGACGACGGTCACGCGGTCGCCGTACCTGTCGCCGAAGAAGGCGAGCGCCCCTGCCTTGATGGCGTCGTCGTACGACATCTCCTCGGCGGTCACCTCGGCGTTGGCGCGGATGTAAGCGTTGGTCTCGTCCTCGATGTCGCGGAGAGCCGCGTCGTCGACCGGCTTGTGGTGGCTGAAGTCGAAGCGCAGGCGCCCGGGCGTCACCAGCGAGCCCGCCTGCTTCACGTGCCCGCCCAGGCGGCGGCGGAGCGCAGCGTGCAGGAGGTGGGTGGCGGAGTGGTTCAGACGCGCTGCCTCGCGGCGCGCGGTGTCGATGCGCAGCCGCACGCGGTCGCCCACGGCGAGCGCGCCCTCGCGCACCACGCCGCGGTGCGCGATCACCGCCGGCGCGATCTTCTGCGTGTCGGTCACCTCGACCTTCGCGCCCGACGCGGTCTCGACCCAGCCGCGGTCGCCCACCTGCCCGCCCGACTCGGCGTAGAAGGGCGTCTCGGCGGTGACGACGTCCACCTGCGCACCGGCGCCGACCGGACCGCGCGCCTCCCGCCCGTCGACCAGGAGAGCCAGCACCTCCGACTCCCACTCGACGATGCGGTCGCCGACGAAGCGGCTGTGGAGCCCGCCGCCCGCGATCAGCTCGGGCGCGGCCTCGGCGTCGGCGAAGCGCTGCGCGCCGCGCGCCCGCTCCCGCTGCGCCTCCATGGCGCGCGTGAAGCCGTCCTTGTCGACGCCGAGCCCCTCGCCGGCGAGGATGTCCTCGGTCAGATCGAGCGGAAAGCCGTAGGTGTCGTAGAGGCGGAAGGCGACCTCGCCGGAGAGCACGCGTGCCTTCGCCGCGCGCGCCCTCTCGACCTCGCTCGCGAGCAGGGCCAGGCCGCGATCGAGGGTCGCCGCGAAGCGCTCCTCCTCACCCCGGACGACCTCGGCGATGCGCGCGTGCTGGGCGGCGATCTCCGGGTAGGCGCGCCCCATGGCGCCCACCACGGCGCCCACCACCTCGTGGAGGAACGGGCGGTCGAGGCCGAGGAGCTTGCCGTGCCGCGCCGCGCGCCGCAGCAGCCGGCGGAGGACGTAGCCGCGCCCCTCGTTGGAGGGCAGGATGCCGTCGGCGACGAGGAAGGTGACCGCGCGCCCGTGGTCGGCGATCACGCGCAGCGAGACGTCGTCGCGCGGGGCGGCGCCGTAGCGCTTGCCGGAGAGCTTCTCGGCCGAGTGCACGATCGCGCGCAGCACGTCGATCGCATAGTTGTCACCCACGCCCTGGAGCACGGTGCAGATGCGCTCGAAGCCCATACCGGTGTCGACGTGCCGGGCGGGCAGGTCGGAGAGCTTGCCCTTCTCGTCGCGGTTGTGCTGGATGAAGACCAGGTTCCAGAGCTCGATGTAGCGCGCGCAGCCCGCGTTGACGGCGCAGCGGTGGGTCCGGTCGCCGCGGCGGTCGCAGGCCCCGGGGCCGCGGTCGATGTGGATCTCGGAGCACGGGCCGCACGGTCCGGTCTCGCCCATCTCCCAGAAGTTCTCCGCCTCGAAGCGGAGGAGCCGGTCGCGGCCGATGTCGGTCAGCTCGGCCCACAGCGCCGCCGCCTCGTCGTCGGTCGTGTACACGGTGGCGTAGAGCCTGTCCTTGGGCAGCTTCCAGACCCGCGTGAGGAGCTGCCACGCCCAGTCGATCGCCTCGCGCTTGTAGTAGTCGCCGAAGGACCAGTTGCCCAGCATCTCGAAGAAGGTGTGGTGGTAGGTGTCGCGCCCCACCTGCTCGAGATCGTTGTGCTTGCCGCTGATCCGCAGGCACTTCTGCGAGTTCACGGCGCGCAGGTAAGGGCGCGCCTCGTTGCCGAGGAAGACCTGCTTGAAGGGCACCATGCCCGCGTTGGTGAAGAGCAGGCTCGGGTCGTTCTCGGGCACGAGCGGGGCGCTCGGCACCACGGTGTGACCGCGCTGGCGGAAGAAGTCGAGGAAGCCCTCGCGGATCTGGTCCCCGGTCACCGACCCGTTTCTACCGGCTCCGTCCCGGAGCGGCAACCGGCGCGCACCGCAACCTCGGGGCCGCCGTGAACGTCCTGCTCGACGGACGGAGCCCGCGCACGCGAACGGCACCGCGCAGGCGATCGACCCCGTTCGGGGCAGGGGCGCGTCATTCCTCCTCGCCCAGCACCTCCACCGCCACCTCCTCCGGAAACCCCCGCGACGCGAGGAGTCGCCACGCCCGCCGCCGGTCGCGCAGGCCGCGGAGCGCGCGGCGCGCCCACGCGACCTCGGGCTGCCCCTCGCGCGAGGCCTCGACCGCCTCGGCGACGAGCGCCTCGGGGAGCCCGCGCGCCGTCAGGTCCGCCTCGATGCGGAGCCTCCCCGCCCCGCGTGTCCGGAGCGCTCGCGCGCGCTCGTGGGCGAAGGCCGTGTCGCCGACCCAGCCGAGCTCGCGGCAGCGGGCGACGGTGGCCGCGGCGGTCTCGCGCCGGTAGCCGAGGGCGACGAGCCGCGCCTCGAGCCGAGCCTCGGTCTCGGGCGCACGCCGGAGCCAGCGCGCCGCCACGTCGAGCGGCGTCGGCGCCGGGCGGCGCCGGCGGCCGCTAGAAGCGGTCGACCTTGATCGGCTCCTGGGCAGCTGCCCCCGGCTCCTTGGAGAAGTCGTCCCAGCGCGCGTCGCTGGTCGAGGAGATGCCGCGCGCCTTGAGCGCGAAGTCGTCCGGGTTGGTCGACTGCGCGAGCGCCTCGTCGAAGGTGACGAGCCCCTCGCGCCAGAGGGCCATGAGCGACTGGTCGAAGGTCTGCATGCCGTAGGTGGTGTAGCCGCGCGCGATGGCGTCGCGGATCTCGCGCGTGCGCTCGGGCTGCGTGATGCACTCCTTCACGAGCCCCGTCGAGACCATGACCTCGATGGCCGGCACCATGCCCCGGCCGTCGGCGCGGGGTACGAGCCGCTGGCTGATGCAGCCCTTCAGGATGCTCGCCAGGATGAGCCGCGCCTGGGCTCGCTGGTGGTCGGGGAAGGCCGAGATGACGCGCGTGATCGTCTCGGCGGCGTCGAGGGTGTGCAGGGTGGACATGACCAGATGGCCGGTCTCGGCGGCCAGGATGGCCGTTTCGATGGTCTCCAGGTCGCGCATCTCGCCGACCAGGATGACGTCCGGGTCCTGGCGGAGCGCGCCCTTGAGCCCGACCGCGAAGCCCGTGCAGTCGGCGCCGATCTCGCGCTGGGTGATGATCGACTGCTCGTCCTGATGGAGATACTCGATCGGGTCCTCGACCGTGATGACGTGCCGGTCGACGGTGCGGTTGATGTGGTCGATCATGGCGGCGAGCGTCGTCGACTTCCCGCTGCCCGTCGTGCCCGTCACCAGGATGAGCCCGCGCCGCTCGGACGCGATGCGCTCGATGACCGGCGGGAGGTTGAGGTCGCGGATCTGCCGCACGCGGGGCGGGATCAGACGGAGTGCGGCCTGGAGCTCACCGCGCTGGTGGAAGACGTTCACGCGGAAGCGGCCGAGCTCCGGATGACCGTAGCCCGCGTCGACCTGCAGCCGCTCCTGGAGCTGCTTCCAGTGGGCCGCGGAGAGGAGCCCCCGCATGAGGGCGGTCATCGTGTCGCGGTCGAGCCGCGGCGCCTCGTCCCACGGAATCAGGTTGCCGGTGACGCGGAAGACCGGGTGCGAGCCGAACTTGAGATGGATGTCGGATGCGTTGCGAGCGACGCCCTCACGCAGGATCGCTTCGAGCTCCACGGGTCATTCCTTTCCGCCCCTCCCCCGCCGGCCGGCCTCGGCCGCCCGCGCTCCCTCTGCACTCGCCCCGTTGCCCCCCTCGGCCGCGCCGGAGCGCAGCCCGAACTTCTCGCGTACCTTCGCCTCTATCTGAGCGGCGACCTCGGGATGCTCGCGCAGGAAGTCGCGCGCGTTCTCGCGGCCCTGGCCGATGCGGTCGCCGCCGAAGGCGTACCAGGCGCCGGTCTTCTCGAGGATGCCGTGCTCGGATGCGATGTCGATCAGCTCTCCCTCCTTCGAGATGCCGCTGCCGTAGAGGATGTCGAACTCCGCCTCGCGGAAAGGCGGCGCGACCTTGTTCTTCACCACCTTCACCTTGGTGCGGCTGCCGATCACCTCGTCGCCGTGCTTGATGGCGCCGAGGCGGCGGATGTCGAGCCGGACCGAGGCGTAGAACTTGAGCGCGTTGCCGCCCGTCGTGGTCTCGGGGTTGCCGAACAGGATGCCGATCCTCATGCGGATCTGGTTGATGAAGACGACGATCGTGCGCGACTTGGAGATGGTGCCGGTCAGCTTGCGGAGCGCCTGCGACATGAGCCGCGCCTGGAGGCCCATCTGCGGGTCGCCCATGTCGCCCTCGATCTCGGCGCGCGGCACGAGCGCGGCGACCGAATCGATGACCAGCACGTCGAGCGCGCCCGAGCGCACCAGCGTGTCGGCGATCTCGAGCGCCTGCTCCCCGTGGTCGGGCTGCGAGATGAGGAGGTCCTCGGTCCGGACGCCGAGCTTGCGCGCGTAGCCCACGTCGAGCGCGTGTTCGGCGTCGATGAAGGCGCAGATGCCGCCGCGCTTCTGGCCCTCGGCGATCAACTGGAGCGCGAGGGTGGTCTTGCCCGAGGACTCGGGCCCGTAGATCTCGACCACGCGCCCGCGCGGGATCCCGCCTATACCAAGGGCAATGTCGAGGCCGAGCGAGCCGGTCGGCAGGCAGGCGACGTCCTGCGTCAGCGCCGCCTCGCCGAGCCGCATGATGGCGCCCTTGCCGAACTGCTTCTCGATCTGGCTGAGGGCGAGGTCGATCGCCCGCTCGCGGTTTACGTCGATGCCCATGTCACACCCTCCTCCACACGAAACGCCTGGACCCCGGGCCCCAGATTTCCGGAGACTCGACCACTCTACCCCGGTGCGGGCCGGGTCTCCAGCCGGACGGGCTACATATTCTCAGGCACGGACGCCCCACAGGGGGTGCCGGGACACCGGCGTGTAGACGGCCCCCGTGGGCTTCAAGCGGCTCTCGTAGAGTACGACTTCGGAAGCCGTCCAGGAGCCGAACGCCGAGGCGCCCGCGGCCTCGACCGCCGCGGCCAGCACGCGTCCGCCGCGCGGCGAGCGCACGCGGCCGATGGTCAGGTGACCCTGGAAGGGGCGGCTCTCGGGTGGGAAGCCGAGGGGTGCGAGCGCACGGTCCAGGGAGGCCGCGAGCCGAGCGAGCTCGGGGACCCCGGCCGTGATGCCGGCCCACAGGACACGCGCGCTCTTGAGGCTCGGGAAGCCCCCCAGGCCGGCAGCGGCGAGGCCGAGGGGCCGGGTGTCGGCGACCGCGGCTCCCAGGGCAGCCGCCATGGCCGGCACGCGCTCGTCCGGGACCGCGCCCAGGAACTTGAGGGTCAGGTGAAACTGGGTCGGATCGACCCAACGGACGTCGGCCTGCGCGGCGGCGGTGCGGACACGCGTCTGCGCCCGGGCAATCGCCGCGCGGACGTCCGTGGTCAGGTCGACGGCGACGAAGCAGCGCACCGCCGCGAGCGTAGCCCAAACGCTCGGCGCATCGGTATCACGCCCCTGGTTGCGCCCGCGTCCCCGAACGGAGCATCGCCAGCTCGCGCACGCAGTCGGGTTTCACGGGCGATGGCCGGAGAAGAGCCGGGACTCCGTCACTGGCAACCCGAGCGCATGGCGCCGGATCCAGTCGAGCGCCACCTGCGAGGCGAGCAGCTTCACCCAGTCGCGCGTTCCCCAGAGCTGGTAGCGGCGCGTGACCACGCCGGCGTCCGACGCGAGCCCGAAGCACACCGTCCCGACCGGCTTCTCCGGCGTGCCGCCGTCGGGTCCGGCGATCCCCGTCGTGGACACGCCGATCGACGCCCCGAACGCCCGCCGCGCCCCCGCGGCCATCTCGCCCGCGGTCTCCTCGCTCACGGCGCCGTGGGCGGCGAGCGTCTCGCGCCGGACGCCGAGCAGCTGCTCCTTGGCGCTGTTGGCGTACGCCACCACCGCGCCGCACACGTACGCCGAGCTGCCCGGCACGTTGGTGAGCCGGTGGCCGACGAGGCCGCCCGTGCAGGATTCGGCGAGCGCGACGGTGAGGCCGCGCTCGCGAAGGAGGCCCCCCACCACGACCTCCATCGTCGTGGCGCCTTCGCCGTAGACGTAGGGGCCGATGCGCTCGCGGATGCGCGCCGCGAGCCGGTCGAGGCGCGCCCGGGCCTCGTCTGGCCGCCCGTGCACCACGACGCGCAGCGAGATCTCCGGGAAGCTCGCGCGGAACGACACCCGCCCCTCGGAGGGGTCGACCGCGCCCGCCACCATCTCGTCGAGACCCGACTCGGTGAGTCCGAAGGTCTGGAAGACGTGCGCGAGATGGACCTGGTCGCCGCCACGGAGGGCGACCAGCCACGGCAGCACGGTCTCCTCCATCATCGGCCTCATCTCGCGCGGCACGCCCGGGAGGACGACCAGGTGCTTCGCCCCGTGCGCCACGCGGTAGCCGGGCGCGGTGCCGAGTGCGTTGGGGATCACGATCGCGCCGCGCGGGAGGAGGGCCTGCTTCAGGTTGTTGGCGGGCATCTCGCGCCCGAGGGCCTCAAACAGCCGCCGGATGCGGGCCGCCTGCTCGGCGTCCTCGACCAGGGGCACGCCCAGCAGCTCGGCCACGACCTGGGAGGTGAGATCGTCGGCGGTCGGGCCGATGCCGCCGGTCGAGATGACGACGTCGGCCAGCTCGAGCGCCCGCCGCCACGCCCAGAGGAGCCGGTCGTGGTGGTCGCCGACGGTCAGCACGCCCACCAGCTCGAGGCCGATCTCGAACAGCTTGTCGGCGATCCAGCTCGCGTTGGTGTCGACGATGCGCCCGGTGGTGAGCTCGTCGCCGGTCGAGAGGACGGCCGCGTGGAGCATCAGAGGAGCCACAGGACGAGGCGGGCGAGGAGGCCCGCGTAGGCCCCGGCCACGAGGTCGTCCCCCACGACCCCGAGGCCGCCCTCGACCTGCCCGTCGATCAGGTTGGCGGGGAACGGTTTCACGACGTCGAAGAGGCGGAAGAGCACGAACGCCACCCCTGCCGCGAGCCACGTGCCGGGCAGGAAGAGGCCCGCCAGCACCATGCCTGCCACCTCGTCGATGACGATGTGGGAGTGGTCGCGATCCTCCAGCAGGCGTCCGGCGCGCCCGGCCGACCAGACGGCGACGGCCACGATGCCGAGGACCAGGGCCACGTAGCCCGCGAGCGAGCCGGCGCGGAGCGCGGCCAGGGCGGGAAGGAAGGGCAGGGCGACCAGCGACCCGAACGTGCCGGACGCGACCGGCACGCGGCCGACGCCCCCGACCGTCGCGAGCGCCATGGCGAGCGTGTCCACGTCCGATCCGTAGAGGCTCGCACCCGGTCCGTCAATCAATACTCCTGGGGGCCCGTGCGCTGCTCGCGCCCTGCGGGCGCTGCGCTGCTCCGATGCCCCCAGACCCCGTCGGCCAGCGTGAGCGCTCTCGCGCTCGGCCTCCCACACATCTGGGGGCCCGTGCGCTGCTCGCGCCCTGCGGCCGCTGCGCTGCTCCGATGCCCCCAGACCCCGTCGGCCAGCGTGAGCGCTCTCGACGCTTCTCCTCTTTTGCGATCGACGTGAGAATGCTACGGAGAGGCGCCCATGGGGGAGATTAAGCGGTGGCTGCGGGGGACGAAGATCGATCCCCCGCCGGTGACGCCACGGACGAGCATCACCGAGCTCGTCGACAAGGCGTTCCTCGCCTACAACGGGGCCCGCCTGCGCGAGGCGGCGCAGCTCTTCACGCGCCAGCTCCTCGCCCACGACGTGACCATCGGGGTCAGCCTGAGCGGCGCGCTCACGCCCGCCGGCCTCGGCATGTCGTGCCTGATCCCGCTCATCGAGGCCGGCTTCATCGACTGGATCGTGTCGACCGGGGCGAACCTCTACCACGATACGCACTTCGGCATCGGCCTCACCATGCACCGCGGCCGGCCCGACCTGAACGACGTGGTGCTCAGGAAGGACGAGGTCGTCCGCATCTACGACATCGTCTTCGACTACAAGGTCCTGCTCGACACCGACGCCTTCTACCGGAAGATCCTGTTCGCGCCCGAGTTCCAACGCGAGATGGGCACCGCCGAGTTCCATTACCTGATCGGCCGCGTGGTGGCGGAGCGGCAGCGCGCGCTCGGACTCAGCCGCCGCTCGCTCGTCGCCGCCGCGTACGAGTACGGCGTGCCCGTCTACACCTCCTCGCCGGGCGACAGCTCGATCGGCATGAACGTGGCCGCGCTCGCCATCGAGGGCTGCAAGCTCAAGATCGACGTGTCACGCGACGTGAACGAGACCGCCGCCATCGTGCTCGGCGCCAAGCGCGCGGGCGGCAAGTCGGGCGTGCTGATCCTCGGCGGGGGCTCGCCCAAGAACTTCCTCCTCCAGACCGAGCCGCAGGTGCAGGAGGTGCTCGGCATCGCGGAGAAGGGGCACGACTACTACATCCAGTTCACCGACGCGCGCGTCGACACCGGCGGCCTCTCGGGCGCGACGCCGAGCGAGGCCGTGAGCTGGGGCAAGGTCGACCCCGAGCGCCTGCCGGACACGGTCGTCTGCTACTGCGACTCGACGATCGCGCTTCCGCTGCTCGCCGCCTACGCCCTCGCCAACCATCCCCCGCGCAAGCCGATGCGGCTCTACGAACGGCGCGACGCGCTCATGGCGGAGCTCCTGCGCGAGTACCGCGCGGCCCACGACTTCGGCCCCGACGGGGGCGTGAAGCCGCGCCGATGACGACCTTCGCGCGCGAGCGCGAGCTGGCGGAGCGCGCCGCGCACGAGGCCGGTGCGATCGTCCGCCGCTACTACGAGCGCGGCGTCGGCGTGGCCGAGAAAGGGCCGGACAACCCGGTCACCAGGGCCGACCTCGAGGCCGACGCACGCATCCGCGCGCTCGTCGCCGCCGCCTTCCCCGACGACGGCTGGCTCTCCGAGGAGACCGCCGACTCGAGCACGCGGCTCGCCAAACGCCGCGTCTGGGTCGTCGATCCGCTCGACGGCACCAGGGAGTTCGTCCAGCACATCCCGGAGTTCTCCGTGTGCATCGCGCTGGTGGAGGACGGCTGGCCGGTGGTCGCGGTCGAGTACGACCCGGCCGCCGATCGCCTCTACTCCGCGGTCTGCGGCCAGGGCACGACCGTGAACGGCGCACCGGCGCGCGTCAGCCGGACGGCGCGCGTGCCCGACGCGGTCGTGCTCGCGAGCCGCTCCGAGGATCAGCGCGGCGACTGGGCCGGGTTCAAGGGCCGCGTGCGCGTGAAGCTCACGGGGAGCGTGGCGTACAAGCTCGCCGAGGTGGCGACGGGGGCGGGCGACGCGACCTTCACGCTCACGCCCAAGAACGAGTGGGACGTCTGCGCGGGCAGCCTGCTCGTCGAGGAGGCGGGCGGCAGGGTGACGGACCTCGCGGGCGCGCCGCTCCGGTTCAACCAGCCGCAAACTCTGCGGCCGGGGATGATCGCGTCGAACGGGGTGCTGCACGCGGGGCTGCTGGCGCTGATCGCGGAGGTGGTGGGTGCGCGCTAGCGGGTCCCGGCTCGTTCCTCCGAATCGCTCCGCGGGCGCTTCGGTGCCTCGCTGCGACGGATTCCCCACCCTCGGCCGTTACAACGGCCGCGAGCGACCGGCGATGACGAAACGAGAGGCGTCCGATGAGCCACTCCTTGCTGCGGAGTACCCTGCCCCCCCGCCGGCGCCGCGTACCGAGCTCGAGCCGGACTGACCTCAGAGTGTGCGAAGGAACGCCACGAGCTTCGCCTTCTCCTCCTCCGCGAGCGCCGCGAACTGCGCGAGGATGGCGCCCTCGATCGTGGTGGCGCGCCCGTCGCGCAGGAAGGTGGTGAAGAGCCGGGCGGCACTGCAGGGTGCTGGAGGAGATGTGGTCGTTGAGCCGCCCGATCAGGTAGTCGCGTTCGGACCCTATCGGCTCGACCGGGCGAGCGGTCGTCTTCTCCGCGGCACGAACGTGCCGCTCCGGCTCAAGACCTTTGCGGTGCTCGAGTACCTGGCGACACGCCCGGGACGCCAGGCTGCGACGCGGGGTCCTCGGCGTGCTCGTTACCGCAATCGCGGGAAGGGCCGAAGCAGAAAGGCGCGGTAGCATCCAGCTCACCGACGGATTATCCTCCCCCAACCGTTCAAGACCGCGGCGACCGGGCCATTCACGGCGGCGCGCGACGCGTGCGCCCCATACATGAGGAGCAGGCGTATGAGGGCCGATCACCCCGAGAGCGACCACCGACTCCTCGGGCGCCGGGAAGCGATCGTCGCCCTCGGCGGCATCGGCGTCATCTGGTACGCGTCACGCGCGGCCCGTCGCGCCATCCGATCGGCGTTCGCAGTCCGCCCTGCGTCGGCGGCGAGCACGTGCGTGCTGGCGCCGGAAGAGACCGAAGGGCCTTACTACATTGCCAACGAGCCCTTCCGCTCGGACATCACCGAGGACCACCCTGGTCTTCCCCTCGTGATCCGCTTCAGAGTGCGGAGCGCCACCACCTGCAAGCGGATCGCCGGTGCCACCGTGGAAATCTGGCACGCCGACGCAGGGGGCAACTACTCCGGGATCAACGGCGCGAGCACCACCTTCCTGCGCGGCCAGCAGACGACGAACGGAGTCGGCCGAGCCGAGTTCACGACGATCTACCCGGGCTGGTACATGGGCCGGACGGCCCACATCCACGTCAAGGTCCACGTCGGCGGCACGGTGGTCCACACCGGCCAGCTGTATTTCGACGACACCATCACGGACGCCCTGTACGCGCAGGCGCCCTACGCCGCGCACGGACGGCGCGACACGACCAACGCGAGCGACGGCATCTACGCCCGCGGTGGAGCGCAGTCGCTGCTGAAGCTCCGCAAGCGGGGAAAGAAGGGCGGCTACGCGGCGAGGAACACGCTCGCCGTCCAGACCTGAGCCTCGGAACGCGGCCCTGCGACTTCGTCACCGCGTATCGCCTGGACGGGTTGTCCGCTTGCCCGAGCGACGGGTCCTGCCCGGTCGTCCGTTCAAGCGGACGAGCCCGCGTCGCGACCTGGGCGTGAAGCGGAAGGAACGGGGAACCCAGGGAAGAGGAGGAAACGGGAATGATCGTGAAGCGTGACCGAAGGTCTCTCGTCATCTCAACACTGGCCATTCTCGTCTTGACCCTGGCGATGAACGAGACGCAGCAGCAGCTCGTCGACCTCCAGTGGCGGCTCGACGCCGAGTCCGAGGCGCTCGGCAAGCTGCTGGCAGCCGACCACGTGGACGAGGCGGCCGTGCTCACGAAGCTCGACCAGGTGACGGCCATCGAGCAGCAGGTGAAGAAAGTGAACTTCACCCTGCTCGTCCGGATCCAAGAACCAGCTCGATCGCGAGCAGCAGGCCAAGCTCCGTGCCCCCCGGCCGGCACATCCCTTCGGCCCGCCCGGCGGGCCGCCACCGCCCCCATGAGGCCTCCTAGCGCAGCCCCCGCCGCCGGAGCACCGCTGCGGCGCGCGCCGGGAAGTCGGTCATGATGCCGTCCACGCCGAGGTCGAGCAGCCGCTCCATCTCCGCCTCGTCGTTGATGGTCCACACGTGGACCTCGAGGCCGAGGGCGTGCGCCGCCGCGACCGACTCGGGGGTCACGAGCGGCGTGCCGCCGAAGGCGGGCGGCACTTGGAGGGCGACGCCCGGCGGGCGGTAGCCGGCCAGCCGGCCGTCGCGAAGCCGGTAGATGAACTCCGCCACCTCCGCCGCCGAGAGGCTGGTCAGCACCTCGGGCGCGGCGGCGCGGATGCACCCCATGATGGCCGCGTCCTCGGCGGCGAGGAGGGTCCGCTCGCGGGCCGCGAAGCGGTCGAGGGTGGCGAGCACGGCGGTCTCGATCGGCGGCTCCTTCTGCTTCAACTCGATGTTGAGCGGCACGCCGGGGAAGGCCTCGAGGAGCGCGGCGAGGGTCGGGACGCCGACCCCGCGGCCGCGGTACGGGTAGGTGCCGTCGGGCGCGCGGAAGCGGTAGCCGGCGTCGAGGCGCTCGACTGCCGCGCGCGGCAGCGCGCGCACCGCGCCCGCGCCGTCGGTCGTGCGCTCGAGGGTCTCGTCGTGGAGCACCACCACGACCCCGTCGGAGGTCGCGTGCACGTCCAGCTCGAGCCGCTCGGCGCCCGCCTTCAGGCCCGCGGCGAAGGCGTCGAGCGTGTTCTCGGGGACGAGGCCGGAGGCGCCGCGATGCGCGAAGAGCCGCGGGCGGGGGCCGTCGAGGTAGCGCGTGCGCCTACTCCGTGCGGTACGCCGGCGTCGAGAGCGAGACGGTGAGCGGGCTCCCGTCCCCGCGCAAGCTCGCGAGCTGGCGCGTCACGGCCTTCTGCACCCGATCGAAGAGGCGCCGCGCCGTCTCCGGGAGGCGCCTGCCGGGGGTCGCCGTGAGGCCCAGCGGGTCGACGTACTCGCCGCCGCGCTCGATCGCGAAGTGGAGATGCGGGCCGGTCGAGAGGCCGCTCGAGCCGACGTAGCCGATCACCTGCCCGCGCTCGACGGCCAGCCCTTCCCGCACGCCGTCCGCGAGGCTCCTCAGGTGCCCGTAGACCGAGACGAGCGCGCCCGTGTGCTCGATGCGGACGCAGCGCCCGAGCTGGGTTACCCAGCGCGCCTCGGCGACCGTGCCGTCGGCGACCGCGCGCACGGGCGTGCCCGGCGGCGCGGCGAAGTCGACGCCCAGGTGCGGGCGGCTGCGGCTCAGGATCGGGTGGCGGCGCAGCGGCGAGAACTGCGAGGTGATCTCCATGAATTCGAGCGGGTAGCGCAGGAACTCCCGCGACAGCGGCTCGCCGCTCGGCTGGTAGTAGGCGCCGTGGCCGTCGTCATCCTCGAAGAAGACGGCCGTCAGCTCCCGGCCGCCGGCGATGATCTCGGCGGCGATCACGGTGACCGCCACGGCCTCGGCGGCCTGCCGCGTGTTCTCGTAGAGCACGCGGAACTCGTCGCCGGGGCGGAGGTCGCTCTCCAGGTCGAGCTCCCAGCTGAAGATGTCGGCCAGCTCGGAGACGACCCGCGGTGGCACGCCCGAGCCGGTCGCGTCCTCGCGCAGCCCGCGCTCGATCCGTCGCGCCACGCCCTTCACCTCGGTCAAATAGGGGAGCGGGGCGCGCTCGGCGCGGATGCCGCTCGCGGTCCGCTCGAGGGCGAGGAGCGAGCGGTCGTCCATCTCGTAGCGGATCGCCTCGAGCGTGTGGGTGTCACGGTCGAAGCTGAGGGTGAGCCCGCGGCGCGGCGTGAGGCGGCGGAGGTCGTGGACGGCGGCGGCGGCGACCCACGGCCGGGCCTCGGCAGCGGCGACGCCGCGTGCGGCGACCAGGCTCTCCAGCGTGTCGCCGCGGCGGACGTGGACGTGCTCTTCGGCGATGCCGGGCGTGCCCCGCTCGCGGGCCGCGGCCCGCACGGGGCACGCCAGCCGCTCGGGATGGTGCTGCTCCGCGCGCGCCGGACGCCGGTGGGTGGCCGCAGCTCCGAGCCCGGGCTCGAGCAGCGCCATCGCGCAGCCGAGGGCCGTGAGCCTCCGCGGGGTGCCGAGCATCCGTCGTCCGGGCACGCTGTCGGCCCTTCTCCGATCCGGCCGCGCTGTACGGCGGACGCGACGCGAGAGAGTCTGGGCGAAGCTTGCTTGAGAGTATCGGCTACCTGCCAAAGGCCCTTCAGCTCGTCGCCGGAAGCGACCGTCCGGTACTGTCCCGAGCAGGCTCGGGACGACTGCACCGGGTCGCGTGCCGCGCGTCAATCCCGTTCTCGCGCGGCCGTTTCTCGGGGCCGCCGGCCAGACGCCGCGTTGCGGGCCCGCGGGGCGGATGTTAAGCGCCAGGCGATGCGGATCGCTGCACTCGACGTGGGCGAGGCGCGGATCGGCGTGGCGGTGAGCGACGAGCTCGGCATCACGGCGCAGGGGGTGGGGGTCATCCGCCGCGTGGGCGGCCGGCGTGATCTCGAGGCCCTGGCCGCGCTGCTCGCCCCGTACACGCCGGCCCGCCTGGTGGTGGGGTTGCCGCTCGACATGCGCGGCACGGAGGGCCCAGCCGCGGCTCGCGTCCGAGCCTTCGCCGAGCGGGCGGCCGCGCACCTGGCCCTGCCGCTCGAGTTCTGGGACGAGCGCCTGACGACGGTCGCCGCGGAACGCGTGCTCCTCGAGGCGGACGTGAGCCGCCGGCGGCGGCGCGAGGTGGTCGACAAGGTGGCCGCGACGCTCATCCTCGAGGGCTACCTCGCGCGCCAGCCGTGATCCGTCTCCTCGCCGCCGGCGCCGTCCTCGCCGCGGCGGGCGCCGTCGTCGCCTTCGTGCTCCTCCTGCGCGCCCCCGGGCCGCCGCGGCCCACGCCCGTGACGGTCACGCTCGAGGAGGGCGAGCGCTTCGCCGACGTCGCCGAGGACCTGCGCCGCCAGGGCGTGCTCCGCCATCCGCTGGCGCTCGTCGTCTGGGCGCGCCTCACGCGGCAGGACCGCGCGGTGCACTGGGGCGAGTACTGGATCACGACCCCGCTCTCGCCGCTCGAGCTGCTCGCGCGCCTGACGGGTCCCCCCGACCCCGTCCACCAGCTCACCGTGGCCGAGGGCCTCACGGTCCGGCAGGTGGTCCAGCTCCTAGCCGCGAGCGGCTTCGGGGCGGAGGAGAGCTTCCTCTGCCTGCTCGAGGATCCGACCTTCCTCGCCTCGGAAGACCTGCCGCCCGCGGGCGCGGAAGGCTACCTCTTCCCCGACACCTACCAGTTCCCGCTCGCCACGCCCCAGGAGCGCATCCTGCGCACCATGGTGCACCGTTTCCGCGAGATCTTCGGCCCGTCGCTCGCGCGGCGCGCCGGCGCGCAGGGCCTCACCGAGGAGCAGGCCGTGACCCTGGCCTCGCTCGTCGAGGAGGAGACGGCGCGCCCCGAGGAGCGTCGCCTGGTGGCGGCGGTGTTCCTGAACCGCCTCCACCGCGGCATGCCGCTCCAGTCCGACCCCACGGTCCTCTACGGCCGCGCGGACGCGAGCCGCACCATCACGCGTGCCGACCTCGCCCGCCCGACGCCGTACAACACCTACACGATCAGCGGCCTCCCCCCCACGCCGATCGCCAACCCCGGCAAGGACGCACTCGAAGCGGCCCTCGACCCCGCCCCCGTCGACTATCTCTACTTCGTCGCCCGCGGCGACGGGAGCCACGAGTTCTCGACCACGCTCGCCGCCCACCACGCCGCCGTGGTGCGCTACCAGCGCGCACACCACCAGCGCCCGGAGCGATCCCCCTAGGAGGCGGCCCCCTAGCCCCCGGCCCGCAGCCGCTGCAGTACTGCCGACGCCTTGCTGCGGATCTCGGTGGCGCGTGCGTTGGCCAGGATCTGCATTGCCACCTCCTCGGCGTGCGCACCGGCCGCGTTGCGGAGGAGGTTGCTGAGCGTCCCCTCGTCCATCGCGTTGAGCTGTGTCAGGACGCTGGCGCGGAGCGTCGGATCGGTGTCGACGGCGGCAATGAAGGCGCGCGCCGCCTGAGCGCGCACCGTCGCGTCCGCGTGGTGGACCCCCAGGTCGGCGAGCTGGAGGAGGGTGGCGTCGTGGCCGCCGATGACGTCGCCCAGGCGCCCGGTGACCGGGATGGGCGGGTGGTTCGCGAGGGCGTCCATCACGCTCGCCGGCGCCGCCGGCTGGTTCGCGGGCGAGGCGGCCGCCGTCGCGGGTGCGGCGGGGACGGCCTGCGGGCCGCCGAGCAAGCGCACCGACTTGAGCTGCCCCTCATTCCCGTACACGAGCGCGAAGTTCTGATCCCCGAGGAGCCGATGGAGCGCGTCGGCGAGCGGCACCGCCTCGAACTCGACACTCAGCACGCGCGGGTCGCGCATCTGGCCCTGGATCTTCGCGCCGCTCTGCCGGCCGAGCTCGTCGAGGACCTCGGTCACCGGCATGCTCGTGACGTGCACGGTGAGCGTGTCCCGCTCGTAGCGGATGACCCGCTCGGGCGCGCCCTCGTCACTCCATGCGGCCGGCGCCGCGAGCCCGGCCGCGACCGCCGCGAGCGCCAGGCGGCACGCCAGCATGAGCCGCACGCCACCGAGCATAACGGCCGCATCGCAGCCCCGCAAACGCGCGGTCGGGGGCGATCCCGCACCCGGCGTGACCGCCACGAGGGCGCTCACGCGGGCGGCACCTGGCAGGCCGCCGGGCTGCAGTCGCCCCGCCCGATGGGTCGCCCGCCCAGCAGCCGGCACGCGAGCCGAGGACGCAGGCCGTGGCGCCCGTGCACCTGCGTGCACACGGGGCCCGGCGGAACGCCCGGCAGCTCGAGCTCGAGGCAGCAGCGGGTGACGCGCCGGCCGCCGCCGGGTCCGTCCGCAAGCACGACGATGGGCGCGCTGCCGATTGCCAACACGAGAACCATCCCGACCATCCGCATGGAGCACCCCCTCGCCCAGACACTCAGCGCGGTTCTGCCGCCCGCGTCCGGCCGTCGCAATGCTTGGAAGCGGAAGAGTTTGTCTTTCGCCTCTTCTTCGCTTATGGTGCACGCCCGCGGAGGGGCTGCGGATGCTCACCAAGCGACAGAAGGAGCTGCTCGACTTCCTGCGCGCCTACATCGCGGAGCACGGCTACGCGCCCACGCTCGACGAGATCGGGCGGCAATTCGCGCTCGGCTCGCTGGCGACCGTGCACAAGCACCTCACCAACCTCGAGCGAAAGGGGCGCATCCGGCGCCTGGCGAACCACAGCCGCGCGCTCGAGCTGACCGAGGTGCCGGCCGTCGGCGCGGCGGTCGCGGTCCCGCTCCTCGGGCGGGTGGCCGCGGGCACGCCCATCGAGCCGGTGGAGGTACCCGAGACCGTGACCCTGCCCGAGGAGCTGCTCGGTCGCGGCGAGACCTTCGCGCTGCGCGTATGCGGCGACTCGATGGTCCGCGACGGCATCCTCGACGGCGACCTGATCGTGGTCGCGTCGCGCCCCGACGCCGAGAACGGCGCCACCGTGGTCGCGCTCGTGCGCGGCGAGGCGACCGTCAAGAAGCTCCACCGCGAGCGCGGGCGCGTCCGCCTCGTGCCCGCCAACGAGAAGCTCGCTCCCATCGTCGCACGCGCCGCCGACGTGGAGATCCGCGGCGTCGTGATCGCGCTGCTGCGGCGGTATCGCTGACCCGGATGCCCCGGAGCCTCCTCCTCCTCGACGTCGACAACACGCTCTACCCGCCCTCGCGCGGCGTCGTCGAGCGGGTCGACACGCTCATCAACCGCTACCTGATCGAGCGGGTCGGCATCGACGCCGCCCAGGTGGACGACATCCGCCGGCGGCTGTGGAGCGACTACGGGACGACGCTCCACGGGCTCATGCACCGCCGCGGCATCGACCCCCACGACTACCTGCGCTTCGTGCACGCGATCGAGCTGGGCGAGCTGCTCGCGCCGGACCCGCCGCTCGGCGCGATGCTCGGCCGCATCCCGCTCCTCAAGGTGGCGGTGACCAACGGCTCGGCGGCGCACGCGCGCGGCGTCCTCGACTGCCTCGGGGTGCGCCCGCTCTTCTTCCGCGTCTACGGCCTCGAGCGCCTCGCCTTCGTCCCCAAGCCCTACGTGCAGGCATATCAGATGGTGCTCGCGGATATGCACGCGCTCGGGCGCGACTGCATCCTGGTCGAGGACCGGGCCGTCAACCTGCGCGCGGCGCGCCAGCTCGGCATGCGGACCGTGTACATCGCCGACGGCGGCCCGCCCGTGCCCGGGGCCGACCTGTCGATCGGCTCGGTGCTCGAGCTCGAGCGGGCGCTGGGCGCGCTCGCATGACGGCGGAGCCCTTCGCGCTCTACGTGCACGTGCCGTGGTGCCGGCACGTCTGCCCGTACTGCGACTTCAACGTGTACCCGAGCGCCGAGCCGCCCGAGCGCTCGTACGTGGAGGCCGTGGTCGCGGAGCTGCGTGCGTGGGCCCGGGGCGCGCCGTGGCGGGGGCGGTGCGCGAAGACCGTCTACCTGGGCGGCGGGACGCCGTCGCTCCTCTCGCCCGCAGCCATCGCGACCGTCCTCGACGCGGTCGCGCACACCTTCGGCATCGCCGGCAGCGCCGAGGTGACGCTCGAGGCGAACCCGGGTACCGTCACGCGCGAGCGCCTGGCGGGCTACCGCGCCGCGGGCGTGAACCGCCTCTCGCTGGGCGCGCAGTCCTTCCACGCCGGGCATCTGCGCACGCTCGGCCGCGACCACGGCGCGGCCGACGTCCGCGCCGCGGCAGCGGCGGCGCGGGCCACCGGCTTCGCGAACCTGAGCCTCGACCTGATCTTCGCCGTGCCGGGACAGACGCTTGCCGAGTGGGAGGACGATCTCGAGGCCGCGCTCGCCCTCGGACCCGAGCACGTCTCGGCCTACACCCTCACCTACGAGCCGGGCACCCCCTTCCATGCCTGGCGCGCGAGTGGCCGGCTCCGCGCGGTCGAGGAGGACGGCGAGGCCGCGATGGCCGAGGCGGCGCTCGAGCGGCTCGCGGCCGCCGGTTACGCGCGCTACGAGGTCTCGAGCTTCGCTCGTCCCGGCTTCGCCTCGCGCCACAACACGAGCTACTGGGACGGCTCGGACTACCTCGGCCTCGGCGCCGGGGCGCACTCCTTCAGCGCCGAGCCCGCGCCCGGGCGGCGCTGGACGAACGAGCGCCTTCCCGAGCGCTACGTCGCGGCCGTGCGCGAACGCGGGACGGCGGTTGCGACCGAGGAGCGGCTCAGCCCGGCCCAGGCGCGCGGCGAGTTCTGCTTCACCGGGCTCCGGCAGGCGGCCGGCGTCGATCTCGAGCGGTTCCGGCGCCGCTTCGGCGTGGCGCTCGATGCCGCCTTCCCGCACCTCGAGCGCCTGATCGCCGACGGGCTCGTCGAGGTGAGCGGCGGCCGCGTGCGCCTGACCGCGCGCGGCTTCCGCTTCGCCGACTCGGTGGCGGCGAGCTTCGTGTAGGCCGTCACGGCCTCCTAGGACTAGTACCGGTAGTGCTCCGGCTTGTACGGCCCCTCGGGGGCGACGCCGATGTACGCCGCCTGCTCCGGCGTGAGCTTCGTGAGCTTCACGCCGAGCTTCTCGAGATGCAGGCGCGCCACCTCCTCGTCGAGCTGCTTGGGGAGCATGTGCACCGCCTTCCCGTACCCGGCGGCATTCCGCCACAGCTCGAGCTGAGCCAGTACCTGGTTGGTGAAGGACGCGCTCATCACGAACGAGGGGTGACCCGTCGCGCAGCCGAGGTTGAGCAGCCGGCCCTCGGCCAGCACCAGCACCGAGTGCCCGTCGGGGAACACCCACTCGTCGTATTGGGGCTTGATGTTGACGCGCTTCACGCCCGGCAGCCTGGCCAGGCCCGCCATGTCGATCTCGTGGTCGAAGTGGCCGATGTTGCCGACGATCGCCTTGTCCTTCATGCGCGCCATGTGCGCGGCGGTGATGACGTGGAAGTCGCCGGTGGCGGTGACGAAGATGTCGGCCGTCTCCACGTGGTCCTCGACGGTCGCGACCTCGTAGCCCTGCATGGCTGCCTGCAGCGCGCAGATGGGGTCGATCTCGGTCACGATCACGCGGCACCCCTGGCCGCGGAGCGCCTCGGCCGAGCCCTTGCCCACCTCGCCGAAGCCGCACACCACCGCCACCTTGCCGCCCAGCATGACGTCGGTGGCGCGATTGAGTCCGTCGATCAGCGAGTGGCGGCAGCCGTAGATGTTGTCGAACTTGCTCTTGGTGACCGAGTCGTTGACGTTGATGGCAGGGAAGAGAAGCGTGCCCTCCTTCGCCATCTGGTAAAGGCGGTGCACGCCGGTCGTGGTCTCCTCGCTCACGCCGCGGATGGAGCGGGCGACGCGCTTCCACTGCCCCGGCGCGTCCTTCTGGAGGCGGCGGAGGAGCGCCAGGACGACGCCCCACTCCTCGGGATCCTTGGCGGGGTTGAAGGCGGGCACCCTGCCGGCCTTCTCGAACTCGACTCCCTTGTGCACGAGGAGCGTGGCGTCGCCGCCGTCGTCGACGATGAGATCGGGGCCGGCGCCGTCGGGCCACACGAGCGCCTCGTTGGTGCACCACCAGTACTCCTCGAGCGTCTCGCCCTTCCAGGCGAAGACGGCCGTACCGCGCAGCTTGGCGGGGGTGCCGTCCCGCCCGACCACGACCGCCGCGGCGGCCGGGTCCTGCGTGCTGAAGATGTTGCACGAGGCCCAGCGCACCTCCGCGCCCAGATCCATGAGCGTCTCGATCAGCACCGCGGTCTGCACCGTCATGTGGAGCGAGCCCGTGATGCGCGCGCCGCGGAGCGCCTTCACAGACGCGTGCTTCGCGCGCAGCGCCATTAGGCCGGGCATCTCCTGCTCGGCCAGGCGGATCTCCCTGCGGCCGAGCTCGGCGAGCGCCAGGTCCTTCACCTTGAAGCGCGGGCGCGCCGCGCGCGCCGGTGCGACGGACTTGAGCTTCGCGGTCGTCTTCATGAGTCCTTCCCGTTCAGCGTCCCGCGGCCCGCCCGAGCCCGGCGGCGGAGCGCAGGTCGCCGATGCGGTCGGTGCGCTCCCAGGTGAAGTACGGCCCGTCGGGGACGCGCCCGAAGTGGCCGTAGGAGGCGGTGCGCTGGTAGATGGGGCGCTTCAGCCCGAGCGCGCGGATGATGGCCGCGGGCTTCAAGTCGAACACCTCGCGGACGATCGTCGCGATCTTCTCGTCGGGCACGGCGCCGGTGCCGAAGGTGTCGACCAGCACGGAGACCGGATCGGCGACCCCGATCGCGTAGGCGAGCTGGACCTCGCAGCGGCCGGCGAGCTCGGCGGCGACGATGTTCTTGGCGATGTGGCGCGCCATGTAGGCGGCGCTCCGGTCGACCTTCGAGGGGTCCTTGCCGCTGAAGGCGCCGCCCCCGTGCCGCCCGTAACCGCCGTACGTGTCGACGATGATCTTCCGCCCGGTGAGGCCGCAGTCACCCTTGGGCCCGCCCTCGACGAAGCGGCCGGTCGGGTTGATGTAGTAGACGGTCGACCCGTCGAGGAACTCGGACGGGATGACCTTCTTCACCACCTCCTCGACGATCGCCTCCTTGAGCGCGCCGTAGGAGACCTCGGGGGCGTGCTGCGTCGAGACGACCACCGTGTCGGCCCGCACCGCCTGCCCGTCGCGGTACTCGACCGTCACCTGGCACTTGCCGTCGGGCCGGAGGAAGGGGAGCAGCCCCGAGCGCCGCGCCTCGCCGAGCCGCTGCCCGATGCGGTGCGCGGTGTAGATGGCGAAGGGCATGTACTCCCGGGTCTCGTCGCAGGCGTAGCCGAACATCATCCCCTGGTCGCCGGCGCCCTGCTCCTTGAAGAGCCCCTCGCCCTCCGTGACGCCCTGCGAGATGTCGAGCGACTGCCGCTCGATGGCCGTCACGATGGCGCAGCTGTCGCAGTTGAAGCCGCTCTCGGCGCTCGTGTAGCCGATGTCGCGGATCACCTTCCTCGCGATCTCGCCGAACTCGACCCGCGCCTGGCTCGTGATCTCGCCGGCGATGACCACGAGCCCCGTCTTGATGAGCGCCTCGCAGGCGACCCGGCTGTCCGGGTCCTCGGCGAGGAACGCGTCGAGGACGGCGTCCGAGATCTGGTCGCAGACCTTGTCGGGATGGCCCTCGTTGACCGATTCCGACGTGAAGACGTAGTTCCTCAACACGGCTCGCGGGTATATCCGATGCCCGTCCGGCGGAGCAACCCAGCGCGACGGGCGGGCTACTCGGGCTCGTTGAAGCACGCGGCGACCAGCTCGCGGATGGCGGCCAGCGCCTCGGTGGCCTGGGGTCCGCTGGTCGCCACGTCGATGCGGCTCCCCTGCTCGGCGGCGAGCATCATGACGCCCATGATGCTGCGCCCGTTCACCACCTGCCCGTCCTTGGCGATCGTCACCTCGGCGTCGAAGCGGCTGGCGGTCTGCACGAGGAGCGCGGCCGCGCGCGCGTGCAGCCCGAGGCGGTTGCGGATCTCCAGGCTGGCGCGGTGCTCGTCAGTGGTCGCGGCGCCCATCGGCGTCTGCGTGGCGCGCGCGGGCGTCGCCGCGCGGCGCGGTCGCCCAGAAGATGTGGTCCTGCCCGTAGCGCTGGATGAAGCACGCCAGGCTGCGGGCGTCCATCTGGCCGCGCGCGGTCGCGAGCTTGACGAGGATCGGCATGTTGACCCCGGCCACCACCTCGGCGCCGGTCTCGCGCGCGACCGCGAGGCTCAGGTTGGTCGGCGTGTCGCCCAGCATGTCGGTGACGATGAGCGCGCCGTCCCCGCGATCGACCCCGCGCACCGCGCTCGCGATGCGCTCGCGGATCGCGTCGGGCGGGTCGCTGAAGGCGGCGGCCACGCTCGCCAGGCCCTCGAGCGGGCCGAGCACGCCCTCGAGCGTCTGCACCATCTCCTCCGCCAACCGCCCATGCCCGACCACGACGATTCCGACCATCATGCAATGCTTACTCCGGCAGCCCGGCTCGGGCAAGCAATCAGCGCTCGGCGTCCCGGTGGCGGACGAGCACGCGGTGGCCCCGCGCCGCGAGCCGGCGGCTCAGCTCATCGACCAACACGATCGAGCGATGGCGGCCGCCCGTGCAGCCGAGCGCGATGGTGAGATAGCTCTTCCCCTCGCGCTGATAGCGCGGCAGGGTGAAGTCGAGGAGGTCGAGGACGTGGCGGAGGAATTCCGCGGCCTCCTCGCGGCGCAGCACCCAGTCGGCGACCGCCGGATCGGCGCCCGTCTTGGTGCGCAGCTCCTCGACGAAGAAGGGGTTGGGGAGGAAGCGGCAGTCGAGCGCCAGGTCCGCGTCGGTCGGGAGGCCGTACTTGTAGCCGAACGACACGAGCGCGATCGTCATCGTGCCCGCCTCGGGGTGGTCGACGAGGTCGCGCAGCGCGCTGCGCAGCTCGTGCACGGTGAGCGCGCTGGTGTCGAGGACGCGGTCAGCGACCTCGCGCAGCGGCCGCAGCTTCTCGCGCTCGCGCCGGATGGCGTCGGCGAGTCCGCCGCCCCCGGCGGCGGGATGCGGCCGGCGCGTCTCGCTGAAGCGGTGCACCAGCACATCGTCGCTCGCATCGAGGTAGAGCACCTCGAGCGCGACGCCGCGCCCACGCAGCTCCTCGAAGACGCGCGGGAACTCGTCGAGGAAGTGCCGGTCGCGCGCGTCGAGGCCGAGCGCCACGCGCCGCACCTCCTCGCCCGAGCTCTGCCGCAGCTCGACGAAGCGGGGGATGAGCGCCACCGGCAGGTTGTCGATGCAGTAGAACCCCAGGTCCTCGAGCACCTTGATGGCGCTGCTCTTGCCCGAGCCGGAGAGGCCGGTCACCACGGCCAGGCGCAGCCCCTCGGTCACACGCTCACTCCGGTTCCCCGGCGCGGCGCCGGCGGCGGCTGGCGATCTCCTCGTCGATGCGTTCGGCGAAGTCGAGCGCGCCGTGCCGGCCGCGGCTGCGGAGGAGGTGGTTGCGCGCCGCGGTCTCGATCAGCATCGCCATGCTGCGGCCCGGGCGCACCGGAACGCGCACCAGCGGCAGCTCGATCTCGAGGAGCGGATAGCATCCCTCGACCAGCGCGAGGCGGTCGGCGCCGCCGGGCCACTCGACCAGCTCGACCACCAGGTCGATCTGGCGCTCCTCCAGCGTCGCGAGCGTGCCGAAGAGCCCTGCGATGTCGATCACCCCGAGGCCGCGGATCTCCATGTGGTACTCGAGGAGCCGCGCGGCACGCCCGCGCACGACGGTCGGCGAGATGCGGCGCGCCAGCACCACGTCGTCGGCGACCAGGCGGTGCCCGCGCACGACCAGATCGAGCGCCGCCTCGCTCTTCCCGATCCCGCTCTTGCCGAGGATGAGGACGCCGAGGCCGTGTATCTCGACCAGGTCGCCGTGGAGACTCACCTCCGGCGCCATGCGCTCCTCGAGCCAGGCGGTCGTGCTGCGGATGAAATCCGCGGTGCGCAGCGCCGAGCCGAGCACGGCCACGCCCGCCGCCTCGGCCGGCTCGGTCAACACCGCGGGCGGCGCGGTGTCGTTGGTCACTACGAAGCACGCCACCCCCGCCGTCGCCACCGCGGCGACCGCGGCGCGCGCCCGCGCGGGCTCGAGCGTAGCCAGGTAGGAGGTCTCGCTGTTGCCGAGCACCTGGACGCGGTCGGGATGGAGCTGGGGCAGATAGCCGGCGAGGGCCAGGCCGGGCTGCTGGAGGCGCGGCAGCGCGATCGCGCGCTCGAGGCCGCGAGCACCGGAGACGAGCCGCAGGCGGAGCGCCGCACCTGCCTCCTCGAGCAGCTCACGCACCCGCACCGTCAATACTTCTCGTCCTCCTCGCGGATGGTGCGGTAGAGGTCGGCGGCCGTCGTCGCGCGCATCAGCCGCTGGCGGAACGACTCGTCCTTCAAGAGCCGCGAGATGCGCGCCAGGGCCTTCAGGTGCGCGCCGGCGCAGTCCTCCGGGGCCACGAGCAGGAAGAAGAGATGCGTCGGCTTGCCGTCGAGCGAGCTGAAGTCGACGCCGCCCGGGCTGCGCCCGAAGGCGGCGATCACGCGCCGCAGGCCCGGGAGCTTGCCGTGCGGAATGGCGACCCCCTCGCCCAGCGCCGTGCTGTTCAGCTTCTCGCGATCCTCGAGCGCCTGGACGAGCTTGGCGAAGTCGACCTCGTCCCGGTGCCGCTCCGCCACCGCCCGGGCCAGCTCCTCGATGACGTCGTCCTTCGAGCGCCCGGCGAGAGCGGGGAGCACCAGGTCCTCGCTCAGGATGTCGGTGATCTTCATGCGTCCGTGCTCCGCGCCCTAGCTAGCGCCCCTGCGGCTCGATCAGGCCGAAGTTACCGTCCCGCCGGCGGTAGAGGACGGCGAGGCGCTGGTTCGACGCGTTGGTGAAGACGAGGAACTCGTCGCCCGACACGGCGAGCTGCTCGACGGCCTCCTCGATCGCGAGCGGCTTGGCCGGCACGCGCTGGGTACGGATCACCTCGGGCGCGCCGCCGGGCCGCCGCCGGTCCGCGGCCAGCACCGAGGTCGTCACCTCCGACACGCCGCGCGCCGCCGCGGCGCCTTTGTGGCGGCGGCGCTTCTCGTGGAGCTTCTGCGCCTGGTGCTCGAGCTTGTCGATGGCGAGGTCGATCGCCGCGTAGAGGTCGTGGGTCTCCTCCTCGGCGAACATGGTCACGTGGTCGGCCTTGAGCGTGATCTCCGCGACGTGCCGCTCCTTCGACACGGAGAGGATCACGTGCGCATCGACCGGGCGGTGGAGGTACTTCCGGACCCGCTGGAGCTTCTCCTCGGCGTAGGCCTTGAGGGGCGGGGTCGGGTCGACGTGCCGGAAGGTGACCGTGATCTGCATGGCCCCGTCCTGGCGCTCTCGGAAACGGCTCCTCTTCGGCCGGGAAGGCGCGGGCGGCATCGCCGGCGGAGTCTATCAGTAAACTTGCTTCCGTTTCGACGAGGGCAGGATGCCCATCAGCTCGCGGTACTTGGCAACCGTCCGGCGGGCGATGTCGATCTCCTCCTTGCCGAGGAGCTCGGCGATGTACTGGTCCGAGAGCGGTTTGCGGGCGTCCTCCTTGGCGATGATGATCCGGATCTTCTCCTTGACGCTCTCCGCCGACACCTCGGAGCCCTGCCCCCCGCGCAGGCTCGAGGTGAAGAAGTACTTGAGCTCGAAGGTCCCCTGCGGCGTGTGCACGTACTTGCCCGCGGTGGCGCGGCTCACGGTCGACTCGTGCATGCCGATGTCGTTGGCGACGTCCTTCAGCACGAGCGGGCGCAGGAAGGCGACGCCGCCCTCGAGGAAGTCGCGCTGGAACTTCACGATGCTCGAGGTGACCATGTAGAGCGTGCGCTGCCGCTGGTGGATCGACTTGATGAGCCAGGCGGCGGCCCGCATCTTCTCCTGGATGTAGCCGCGCGCTTCGGGCGAGCCGTTCTCCCCGAGCATGCGGCGGTAGAAGTGCGAGACGCGCAGCCGCGGCAGTCCCTCCTCGTTCAACGTCACCACGTACTCGTCGCCCACCTTGTGGACGTGGACGTCCGGCGTGACGTAGCGCGTGTCGGAGTCGCCGAAATCGCGCCCGGGCTTGGGCTCGAGCACCGAGATCACCTTGGTCGCCTCGGCGATCTGCTCGATGGTGGCGCCCAGCTCGCGCGCCAGCCGGTCGAAGCGGCGGCTCTCGAGCATGGGCAGGTAGTCGCGCACGATGCGCACGGGGAGCGCGTCATCGGCCACGCCGAGCTGCCGGAGCTGGATGAGCAGGCAGTCGGCCAGGCCGCGGGCGGCCACGCCGGATGGGTCGAACTCCTGGATGCGGCCGAGCACCCGCTCCACGATCGCGACGTCGGGCCAGGTGTCGGCCAGGAAGGCGACCTCCTCGAGCTGGAGCGGCAGGTAGCCGTCCTTGTCGAGACTCCCGATGATGAGCGCGCCCACCTCCTTCTCCCGGTCGGAGAGGTCGGATAGGCGCAGCTGCCACATCAGATGGTCGGGGAGGAGCGTCCGCTTCACCAACACGTTCTCGAGCGCGGCGCGCCGATCGTCGTCGTCGGCACCGCCGCTGTGCCCGATCGAGCCGTGGATGTCGTTGCTGTAGTTCTCGGCGTACTCCTTCCAGTCGATCTCGCCCACGCTGGTGGCCGCCTCGCTCTCGGGCTTGTCGGCGTCGGCCTGCCACTCCTCGGCGCCGTTCTGTCCGTCGACGGTGGGCACCTCGGAGGCCGCGTCGAGCTTCTCGTCGAGGTTCTCCTCGAGGAGGGGGTTCTCGGTCAGCTCCTGGTCGACCAGCGTCTCCAGCTCGGCGCGGGAGACCTGGAGGATCTTGATGGCCTGCCGGAGCTGCGGCGTCATCACCAGCTGCTGCGAGAGGCGCTGCTGGAGGACGATGCGGGCGTCTTGCGCCATCGGCTGCTTCGCGAATGCTACAGTCGGAACTTCTCGCCCAGGTAGATCTCGCGCGCGAGCGGGCTCGCCGCGATCCGCGCTGGCGCGCCCTCCTCGAGGACGGCGCCGTCGTTCAGGATGTAGGCGCGGTCACAGATCCCGAGGGTTTCGCGCACGTTGTGATCAGTGATGAGAACCCCAATGCCTCGCTTCTTTAACTGGTCCACGATGCCCTGAATGTCAACCACCGCGATCGGATCGATGCCCGCGAAAGGCTCGTCGAGGAGCATGAACGCAGGCGAGATGACAAGCGCGCGGGTGATCTCGACGCGCCGCCGCTCGCCGCCGGACAGGGAGAGCGCCTTGTTCTTTGCCAGCCGTGCGATGCCGAGCTCGTCGAGGAGCTGCTGCAGGCGCTCGGCGCGCGCCGCCGGGCTCAGGTCGAGAGTCTCCAGGATGGCGAGCAGGTTCTGCTCGACCGTGAGCTTGCGGAAGACCGAGGGCTCCTGGGGCAGGTAGGAGATGCCGCGCCGCGCGCGCTCGTACATCGGGAGGCGCGTCAGGTCCTCGCCGTTCAGGTGGACCTCGCCGGCGTCGGGCCGCGTGAGGCCGACGATCATGTAGAAGGTGGTGGTCTTGCCGGCGCCGTTGGGGCCGAGGAGGCCGACCACCTCGCCGGCGTGCACCTCGATTGACACGTCGTTCACCACCCGCCGCCCCGCGTACGACTTGGTCAGGCGCTCGGCGCGTAGGAGCGCGTGGCCGTGGCCGTTGTGCTCCGCGCTCACGGCGCCCCGTCCCGGTCGCCGCCGGCGACGGCCTGGAGCGCCGAGGCGTCGTCCTTGGGGGGCGCGGCGTTCGGGCCGGCGAGGTCGCCGCCCTGGTTCGGGAACACCGTCGCCTTGACCCGCCGCCGCCCGCTCTCGACCACGCTCCGGTTCTCGTCCAGGTACACCGTGACCCGGTCGCCCGACACCTCGTTCGCGCCGTCGTGCAGGACCGGGTTCTCGGTCAGCACGAGCGTGCGCGTGCCCTGCTCGAACACCGCGTGGCCGCCGGTCGCCCAGCGCGTGGCGTTGTCGATGCGCACGTTGCCCGCCGCGACGACCTCCTGCAGGCGCTGGCGGCCCTTGTCCGTCGCGTCGGCCGGCGCGTCGTTCTTCTGCGCCGCGAGGGTGACGGTGAGCGTGTCGCTCCGCACCTTGGTGTCACCCTGCACCGCGACCACGTCGCCGCGATAGACGACGACGTTGCTCTTGTAGTCGTACTCGAGCGTGTCGGCCGTGATGACGATGGGCTCCTTCTTGCTGCCGAGCGACCCCGCGTCGAACAGCGCCCCCCCCTTGGCGGGCTCGCGCGCCGGCTCCGCCGCCGCTGCACTCGCGAGCGCGGCCAAGACGACGGCGGTCACGCCCCCGCCCGCCCGCCGCCGCGACCCCTCACGACGGCCGCGCATTGCCATGCACCCTGGTGTGGACGTCCGCCAGCAGGCGCACGTGCTGCGGGCCCACCTGGATCTCCATGCCGTGCCCGCGCACGTCGAGTGTGCGCCCGTGGATGGTCACGTCGCCCGGCGCCGTGATCAGGTCGTGCGCCCGATCGTAGGTCGCCTCCTCGGTCTCGAGCTCCATGTCGTCGAGCTGGACAGCCACGCGACCGCGCAGCGTGACCGCGCGCATCTCGTGGCCTTCGAGCGTGATGCGGCCCTCGCTGCCCTTCAAATGCGCCTGGCGGCCCTCCTCCTTCATGAAGAACGTCACCCGCGGCTCGAGGACGACGATCTGGTCCTCCTGCTCGAAGAACTGCGCGTCCCGCGCCGTGATCTCCCACATCATCCGCCCGTGCTCCACCTTCACCCGGCGAAAATTCTGGATGCGCTGCGCGACCTGGGGCAGGAAGTCGCGGCCGAGCTCCTCGAGCGGGTTCGCCCGATGAGCGACCACGTTGCGGGAGACCAGGTATCCGATGCCCCCGAGGGCGGCGCCCACCACGATGAGCAGCGTGGCGCGCACCCCTTTCCTTCTCATGGCCGTTCGAGCTCGGGGCAGAGCTAGCACGCGACTCGGGAAGAGTAAAGGCGAACGCCGCTCAGGAGAGCGCTCGCGCGGCGGTCGCGGCCGAACGTCGCGTCGCCGACGCGGACGGCTGCTTGCGCCAGCGCTCGTGCCACCACACCCACTCGGCGGGGCTGCGGCGGATCTGCGCCTCGATCGCCGCGGTGAGGCGCGCGGTGAGCTCGCGCACGCCGTCCCGCCCGCGCGGCAGCTCGGCCGGGACGGGGGACACCCGCACGAGATGCCCGCCCTCGGGGCGGCGCTCCATGAAGACGGACACCACGGGAACGCGCGCGCGCAGCGCGAGGAGCGCCGCGCCGGGCGGCGTGTGCGCGGGGCGGCCGAAGAAGGGGACGAAGACCCCGGGGCCGCGCGTGTCCTGGTCGATCAGCATGGCGACGACGCGGTTTCGACGGAGCGCCTCGCCCACCGCGGCGACGAAGCGCGGATCGTCTCGCACCAGGACCTCGACCCCGGCCGCCGCCCGGAAGCGGATGATGAGCGAGTGGAAACGGAGGTCGTTCACGCGCCGCACGACCACCGTGATCGGGTAGCCGATGGCCGCCGCCCACGCCGCGAGGAGCTCCCAGTTGCCGACGTGCCCCGTGACCGCGATGGCGCCCCGCCCCCGGACGAGCGCCGCGTCGAGCGCCTCGACACCCTCGAGGCGGATGTAGTCGGGCCGGCGGAGGACCTTCTCGAACAGCGACAGCTCGGCGAACGCCTGCCCGGCGTGGCGGAAGGTCTCGCGCACCAGGCGCCGGCGCGTCGCGAGGTGGAGCTCCGGGAAGGCCAGCCCCATGTGGGCGACGGCGAGCCGGCGCGGCGTGGCGAGCAGCGCGTGCGCCGCCATGCCGAGGCCGCGGCCGGCGGCGAGCGCGGCCGGCATGGGGAGCGCGCCCAGCGCGCGGCCGAACCCGCCGATCGCGCGCGCGAGCGCCGCGTTGCGCGGGCCGCGGGTCGCGCGACGCAGCCGGCGCCATAGCGAGCGTCGGGCCATCAGCCTCCGGGCACGCGGATCAGACGACGCCGGCGCGGAGCATGTCGTGGAGATGGATCACCCCCGCCGGCCGGCGGCCGCCCTCGGCCAGGATGAAGAGGGAGGTGATCGCGTGCCGCTCCATCAGCGCGACGGCCTCGGCCGCCAGCGCGCCGCCGCCGATCGTCTTGGGCGCGGTCGTCATCAGGTCGCGCGCCGTGAGCCGCCCCAGATCGACGGCCCGCTCGAGCCCGCGCCGGAGGTCGCCGTCGGTGATGACCCCGACCAGCTCGCCGACGCCGTTCACCACCCCCGTCACGCCGAGACGTTTGGAGGTGATCTCGACCAGCGTGTCCTTGAGCGCCGCGCGTTCGGGCACGAGCGGCACCTCGCCCCCGCGGTGCATGATCTCCTCGACGCGCAGCAGGCGGCGGCCGAGCGCACCGCCGGGATGGAGGAGAGCGAAGTCCTCGGCCGAGAAGCCGCGCTCCTCGAGGAGCGCGATGGCGAGCGCGTCGCCGAGTGCCATGGTCGCGGTCGTGCTCGCCGTGGGCGCCAGGCCGAGCGGGCAGGCCTCCTCCGGCACGCTCACGTCGAGGACGACGTCCGCGCTGCGCGCCAGGGTCGAGTGGGGGTGGCCGCAGATGGCGACGAGCGGGAGGCCGAGGCGACGCGCCACCGGCAGGAGGCTCAGCACCTCGGCGCTCTCGCCGCTGTTCGAGACCGCGAGCAGCACGTCGCCGCGTACGAGCGTGCCGAGGTCGCCGTGGCTGCCCTCGCCGGCGTGCAGGAAGAAGGCGGGCGTGCCGGTCGAGGTGAGCGTGGCCGCGATCTTCCGGCACACGATGCCGGACTTGCCGACGCCGGTGACGATCACCCGCCCGCGGCAGGCGAGCAGGAGGTCGATGGCGCGCGCGAGGCGCCAGTCGAGGCGCTCGCCGAGCGCGGCCAGCGCCCGCCGCTCGACGTCGAGCACGCGCCGCGCGCGCGCGAGCCGCGCCTCGGTCGTCATCGGAGGCGCGCGCCCTCCCCGAGCGCACGGTCGATCGCGACCAGGTCGCGCAGCAGCGCGGGGAGGTCGGCGAGGGGGACGCTGGTCGCCCCGTCGGAGAGCGCGCGGCTCGGATCCTCGTGCACCTCCATGAAGATCGCGTCGGCGCCGGCCGCGACCGCGGCGCGCGCGAGCGGCGCGACGAACCTGCGCTCCCCGCCCGATGCCGTGCCGAGCCCGCCCGGCTGCTGCACGCTGTGCGTCGCGTCGAACACGACCGGGCAGCCGGTCGCGGCCAGGATCGGGAGCGAGCGCAGGTCGGCGACCAGGTTGTTGTACCCGAACGCGAAGCCCCTCTCGGTCACGAGCAGGTCCTGGTTGCCCGTCGAGCGCGCCTTCTCCACCACCCGCTCCATCTCGCCGGGCGAGAGGAACTGTCCCTTCTTCAGATTCACCGGCTTCCCCGCGGCGGCGACCGCGACGATGAAGTCGGTCTGCCGGCAGAGGAAGGCCGGCGTCTGGAGCACGTCGACGACGGCCGCGACCGCGGCGACCTGCTCCTTCTCGTGCACGTCGGTCAGCACCGGCAGCCCCGTCTCGCGCCGCACCTCGGCGAGGATGCGGAGCCCCTCCTCCAGGCCGACGCCCCGGAAACCCCCGAGCGAGGTGCGGTTCGCCTTGTCGAAGGACGACTTGTAGACGACCGGCAGGCCCGCGCGCGCGGCCAGGTCGCGCACGCGCTCGGCGTGGCGGAGGGCCGCGTCGCGCGACTCGATGACACAGGGCCCGGCGATCAGCGCGAGCGGCGCGCCGCCGCCCACGGTGACCGCCCCGACGCGGACACCGCGCACTAGCGCTTCACCACCTTCAGGCCGCCGAGCAGCGGCGCCTCGCGCCGGCGGGCGCGGCTCTCCAGGGCCGCCTTGAGGAAACCCTTGAAGAGCGGGTGGCACTCCATCGGGCGCGACTTGAGCTCGGGGTGGAACTGGCTCGCGACGAACCAGGGATGGTCGCGGAGCTCGATCAACTCGACCAGCGTCCCGTCGGGCGAGACGCCGGAGAGCACGAGCCCGCCCTTCTCGAGGCGCTCGCGATAGGCGTTGTTCACCTCGTAGCGGTGGCGGTGACGCTCGGAGATCTTCTGGCGGTTGTAGAGCCGGCGCGCGAGCGAGCCGTCCTCGAGCACACAGGGATAGGCGCCCAGGCGCATCGTCCCGCCCTTCTGCGTGAGGCCGCGCTGCGTGCCCAGGAGGTCGATCACCGGGTGCGGCGTGTCGGGATCGACCTCGGTCGAGTTGGCGCGCGCGAGGCCGCAGACGTGGCGCGCGTACTCGATGACGGCCATCTGCATGCCGAAGCAGATGCCGAGGAAGGGAATCCGGTTCTCGCGCGCGTGGCGCACCGCCTGGATCTTCCCCTCGGTGCCGCGCGGCCCGAAGCCCATGGGGACCAGGATCGCGTCGGCGCTCTTCACGCTCTCGGGCAGCCCCTCCTGCTCTATCTTCTCCGAGTCGACGTAGGTGACCTTCACGCGGCACTCGTTGGCGATCCCGCCGTGTGTGAGCGCCTCGTTGAGGCTCTTGTAGGAGTCGGTCAGGTCGACGTACTTGCCGACCATCGCGATCTCGACCGTCTCCCTGGAGTTCTTGATGGCGGAGACGATGCGCCGCCACTTGCCGAGGTTCGGCGAGCCGGTGAAGACGTTGAGCTTCTCGACGATGCGCTCGTCGAGCCCCTCCGCGTGGAAGACGAGGGGCACCTCGTAGATGGTTTCCACGTCCGGCGCGCTGATGACGCTCGCCTCCTCGACGTTGCAGAAGAGGGCGATCTTCGCCTTCACCTTCTTCTCGAGCGGCTTGGCGGCGCGGCAGAGGAGCACGTCGGGCTGGATGCCGAGGCCGGTCAGTTCCTTCACGCTGTGCTGCGTGGGCTTGGTCTTGAGCTCGCCCGCCGTCGGGATGAAGGGCACGAGCGTCAGGTGGACGTAGAGCGTGTTCTGCCGCCCCAGGTCCCAACCGAACTGGCGGATCGCCTCGATGAAGGGGAGGCTCTCGATGTCGCCGACCGTGCCGCCCACCTCGCCGATGCAGACGTTGGCGCCTTCCGCCGCCTCCCGGATGCGGCGCTTGATCTCGTCGGTGATGTGCGGGATCACCTGCACGGTCCCGCCCAGGTAGTCGCCGCGCCGCTCCTTGGTGATGACCGTGTCGTAGACCTGCCCGGTGGTGAAGTTGTT